>NZ_LEKS01000004.1:0-288416 GCF_001027725.1 Flavobacterium sp. ABG | reverse complement strand
AATTGATTGTCGTTTAATTCGATAACAGCTACTTTGTTGAAAGCAAGCTTGTTCGTTGCGTTTTGTTTTTTCATACTACACAAAAGTTATTACGATCGTTGGTAAGAATGAAACACGACTTCCGCCTCCGTCTACTTCTTGTAATTGATTGTCGTTTAATTCTGTAACAGCTACTTTATTGAAAGCAAGCTTGTTGGTTGTGTTTTGGTTTTTCATGTTTTTGATTAGATTAAGGTTGCGACGATAATAGTTGGATAGAAAATTGTAAAAGTGCTTGCACCTCCATTTACGTCTTGCAATTGGGTTTCATTTAATTCTGTAACAGCTGTTTTATTGAAAGCAAGCTTGTTCGTTGGATTCTGTTTTTTCATCTTTATAATAGTTTTAGGTTGTTAATTAATCTTGTACAAGTGTGATAAATACAAGGCTCGTGCCTCCTACAAATGTTATGGAGGTACCCCCATTGATCGCCGTTAATTGTTTCTCATTCAATTCTGCAACAGCCACTTTATTGAAAGCAAGCTTGTTCGTTGGATTCTGCTTTTTCATTTTTATACTTTTTTAGATTGTTGATTAATTTTTATAAGCTTAGTTACCAGGTGACTTACACCAGTTACAGTCATCGTTGAATTTCCCCGTTAACCTCCGGAAATTCTCCAGTTTTCAGTTCTGTAACTACCTAACATTCAAAGCGAACTTGTTAGAAGCGTTTTACTTCTTCATTCGAATTGTTATACGTTCTGTACATCTGGAGGAAGAATAAGTCCTGTCAGCGTTATACTGCCGTTTGTAGTACTCGTCCCGCCATTTACATTTGTTAATTGACGCTCGTTTAATTCTGCAAGAGCCACTTTGTTGAAAGCAAGCTTGTTTGTTGGATTCTGCTTTTTCATTTTTATACTTTTTTAGATTGTTGATTAATTTTTATAAGCTTAGTTACCTGGTGACTTGCACCCGTTATCGTGGGAGCTTCCCTGCCGATCTCTGCCAATTGTCCGACAATCAATTCTGCAACACCTACTTTTTTAAAGACTAGCTTATTAGTAATTTCTGTTTTTTAGTCTATTTGAATTAGAGTCATCGTTACTAACATCATACTGTGAATAGACATTAAAGTACCTCCATTCACCTCTTGCAATTGAGTATCATTTAATTCTGCAACAGCTACTTTATTAAAAGCAAGCTTGTTCGTTGGGTTTTGTTTTTTCATTTTTATACTTTTTTAGATTGTTATTTTTTTTATAATCATAGTTATCAGGTGACTTACAGCCGCTTCAGATAGGGTTGAAGTTTCTCCGTTAACCTCCGGTAATTGTTCGGTTTTCAATTCTCTAACAGCCACTTTATTAAAAACTGGCTTATTATTCCATTACAGTCTGCGTTATTAGTATCGTAATGTTGAAAGAAATGTAAGTTCCCCCATTCACGTCCTGTAATTGATTCTCATTCAATTCTGCAACAGCCACTTTATTGAAAGCAAGCTTGTTCGTTGGATTCTGTTTTTTCATTTTACACCAAAGTCAACATTATCATTGTGTAAACGACGCTAGGAAGATGAGTACCACCATTTACTTCTTGTAATTGCTTTTCATTCAATTCTGCAACAGCTACTTTATTAAAAGCCAGCTTGTTGGTTGGGTTTTGTTTTTTCATCTTTAAATGTTTATTAAGATTGATTAGACTAAGTCATCAGGAAAAAAAGTTATTATTATTGTAGGTAGTGTTGTAACTCCGCCTTTCACGTCCAATAATTGACTGTCATTCAGTTCTGCAACAGCCAGTTTGGTAAAGACAAGCTTGTTGGTTGGGTTTTGTTTTTTCATCTTTTAAATATTTTGAGTTATTAATTACATTAAATCCTGGGTTACTTTAAGACAACAGCAGCCGGTACAAGAATCTCCTCCTCCAAATATGGATGTCCCTCCGTGTATTTCTATAAGTAAAAAATCATTCAATTCAGCAACAGCCATTTTACTAAAAATCAGCTTGTTGTTTGGGTTTTGCTTTTTCATAATTGAACTACAGTCTTAATTATTAATATGGTAGAGGTGAAAGAAATTAAAGTACCTCCATTTACCTCTTGTAAATGAGTATCATTCAGTTCTGCAACAGCTACTTTATTAAAAGCCAGCTTGTTTGTTGGATTTTGTTTTTTCATCTTTAATAGAAATTATATCTGTTCGTAAATTTTATTGAATAAGAAGTACTGTTTGAGCGCAAACACAACCGGTACAATTACCTCCACCGCCATCTATTGAGGTTCCACCATTAATTTCCTGCAATTGGTTTTCATTTAATTCTATAACAACTACTTTATTAAAAGTCAGTTTGCTGTTTGGATTTTGTTTTTTCATGTTGATTTATTTTGTTGTTGTTGTTGTTGTTGTTGTTGTTTTAAATTGATACTTACAATAAGTGCTCAGCACTAAAACCGGTCGCCTTTTTTAAACAGATCCTGTTTGTTTTTGAGCATACCTGTGCCACATGTTAATAGCCGCCAAATGAATAGCCTGATACTAACGAGCCTTGGGTTATGACCATCCTTGTTAAAAAAATCAGCAATTGCTTAAGATCTCTTTAATCAAGGATGCCATAGTTTGAAAATGGAATACCATTAATCATTTGAGTTAGATGGATTATTCTAATCCATTAATCTCATTGTAGCCAAATAAGTGTTGGGTGTAAGAAGTACTTTTGAAAGTGTAAAAAACGAAGTAATAAGATGTTTTTTACTTTTGCAGAAGCAATTTACAGTTAACCTATAAGCCATTACGTTTTGTTAAATTTTATTATAAAATAGAGTCTCCACACCCTGTTTATTTTATAATATACTGCTCCATTCTTTATACAACCATTAACCAGGTACCATATCCGGTAACAATAATAAATGTTCTTATTAAAGTATCTGTACCTCCGTTGATATCGTTCAACTGATCGTCGTTCAATTCTGTAATAACCACCTTATTGAAGGTCAGTTTATTGTTTAGATTTTGCTTTTTCATTGGATCAATCAATTACATTTGTTGCAATACAGTAATACTGGTCTGCCCACAGCAGCATCCGCTACAAGTCTCTCCTCCAAGGATTGTTGAACCACCATTGATTTCGATAAGGGAATTATCGTTTAATTCTGTAACATCTGCTCTTTTAAAATACAGTTTGTTGTTTAGGTTTATGTTTTTCATTAGAATTGATTTTTAATGATTGTTATTTTTGTTAAGATAGGATCACAGATGCAACCGGAATTTGGGTTGGTATCGGTATCTTGTCCTGTTATTACGCCACCGTTAACACTTCTTAATTGTTGAGCGTTTAATTCTGTAACATCTGATTTTTTAAAATACAGTTTGTTCGTTAGGTTTGCGTTTTTCATTAGAATTGATAGGGTTTAATAACGGTTAGTTTTGTTAAGATAGGATCACAGATACAGCCCGAATTTGGGTTGGTATCGGTATCTTGTCCTGTTATTACGCCACCGTTCACATTTCTTAATTGTTGAGCGTTTAATTCTGTAACATCTGATTTTTTAAAATACAGTTTGTTCGTTAGGTTTGCGTTTTTCATTAGAATTGATTTTTAATAACCGTTAATTTTGTCAAAATAGGATCACAGATACAACCGGAACCAGGCTTGGTATCAAGATCAAGATCATCTTTTACGCCACCGTTCACACTTCTTAATTGTTGAACGTTTAATTCTGTAACATTAGCTTTGTTGAAAGCCAATTTGGTTTGGTTTTGCTTTTTCATTTTTGTTAAGATTTAATAATTAATAGTCTTTTTAAAATCACTGATTAAAATAAAGGCACATCGAATTGTCCAAAAAATTACAGCTCGCTTTACGGAACAACAAGAATTTCGATATCGGTTATTGCAACCTGAATTCCTGATTGTATCCTAAATAGGCAATCGTAAATTAGTCCGGAAAAAATTCTGGCTTATTTAAAAAGTTTTGAAATTCGTTTTTTTAATTTAAAGAATAACGATTTGGATGGTTTACCATCATCATTATCTTCAATCTTGAAAATTGAATTTTTGCTGAGCCGTTTTTCGCTCGGTCGATTACTGTTAGTCATAATTTTTTTTTTAAGCTAACAAGTATGCAGTGTAGAAGTACTTTTAGAAATAGTGAAAAAAAGTTTTAATTAAAGACACTTTTTTTCTACTTTTGTAGAAGTAATTTCTGGCAACTTGTTAGGTATTACGTTTTTGTTAAAACACCTTATAAAACAGAGTCTCCACACTCTGTTTTATTTTTTTGGTTTGAAGTGGCTACTCATTTTCATTTTCGCCACCCTTCAAAACCAAAGTAGAAGTTAATCTGATATTCGGATTAATTCTGAGACAAAGTAAAATCTTTTTTTCCTGTAAAAAAAATCAAAAACCCCCATATTTATAAAATAAGGGGGTTCTTTTTTGATTGCAATTTATTGTTTTTCAGATACTTACAAGCAATCTACTTGTTTTCACTTTCTTTCATCTGATTTATCTTTTTTATATAAATAGAGGGGCTAATTCCGGTTGCAACCTTAAAATATTTAGTAAAAGACTCCGGACTTTTATACCCAATTTCTTCCGCAATTGCATTAATTGAATACGATCTTAGCTTAGCATTATTCTTTAATTCGATAATAATATAGTTAATCCTTAACTCATTTACATACGAACTGAAGTTTTTGTCCAATTCACTATTGACAATTTTAGACAAATAAGCGGTGTTTGTCTTTAATCGTTTCGCAACATTATGCAGAGTAAAGTCTTGTCTCAGGAACAATCTCTTCTCTTCGAGTTTAATTAGCTTATCTAAAATTTCTACTCTTGTTTCATCTTTGATAATAAAATTACTTCCCGTTGGTTCTTCTATGTCAGCGTCATTGTGTTCTGCGATTGCTTCATCGTCTAGTATTAATTCATCATTAGAAGTAGTATTTATAGTAACAATGTTGCTTGGAATGAATTCTGTTTCAGATTCTTCTTCTAAAAGATCCGGCTCTGTGATTTCATCATCACCTGCCAAAGTTTGTTTTTGCTGGCTTTCATCAGCCGTTTTCGGGTTTTGATGCTCGAAGTCTTTGATTTTGAGTAGTAACTCCTCAAATTTGACTTGATTTTGTATACCCTCTTTTCTTCGTTTCATATAATAACCAATAAACAGAAGAATTAAAAAGGTTGTTGAACCAAGCAGTATCCATTTTTGATGCTCTTGTGTTTTCTCTCTCTCTTTACTTTCTGAGATGTCTATTTTATGCAAATGATCGACAGCTTCAATTCTTTTTTCCCCTATTTTCTTCGACTTTTCAATAAACTGACCATAATAATAATTGGATTCTGAAAAATTTTCGATGAATTTATAGTTCTCTGCCAATAAGTAATATATTTCAGACAGGTTTTCTGTGGGTATTTTTGATGTTTGCTCCGTACTAAGAATCGATTTTAAGAGCATTATCGCTTTATCGTAATCTTTCTGAAGCGAATACAATTTAGAGATCCTGATATTTGTTTCTGTAATCAAATTATTGCTCTCAATTTTCTGAGCAATATTTAGGGCCTTATCGAAGGTTAATTTAGCATTTACAAAGTCCTTTTTATCGATGTAAATTAAGCCCAATTGGGACAAAAAGTGGATTTCATGCTCTTTTAGGTGGTTTTTTTGCGATTCCTGAATACCACTTTTTATAAAAACATAGGCGGAGTCCTGTTTATTTAAATTAATATACGTTTTTACTAAACCCAGTTTTATATCTAGTTTACTTACGTTACTAAAACCTTCCTTGTTTAAATTTTCTTTATATATTTTTAAAGCCTCCTGATACCTTTCTAATTCATACGCAATGCTGCCTCTTTTTATCGAAATGTAATTGTAAGCCCCGACATCATTGAGTTTTTTAGATAAAGTAACACATTCTTCATAAAGAGTTAAAGCTTCCTGGAAATCAAATTCATTAAATAAATAGTTCGCTTTATTGATTTTGAAAACCATTTCCAGCTTTTCGTTATCAATGGCACCGGCTTTCTGAATTGCTTTGTCAAAATAATAAAAAGCGCTGTCTTTTTGAGTTAAAGCGCCACTTAAGTCGGCCAGGAAACAATACGATTTTGCCTCTTCAACCACTAAATCATTGGTTTTAGCGTACTTTAATAACTTATGGCAGTAGTATTTTGCTTTACTCGGATTATTGTACAAAAGGCTTTTAACCGAATCTTTATAAGTTTCAATTTTATTTTGGGAAAAGGTAAAATTGACTATAAATAATAAAATTAAGACAAGCATCTTATTTAGTCTATTCATATTCATTTATTTTAAAGTAAAGCATTAATAATCAATCAATTACAGTTGTGTGATTATAGGCTATTTTTATAAATCTGGGGATTTATGACTTTTTTCAGTGGCTTTTTTGAGATAATTTCACAATCAATTCAAAAACCAATTTAAAAACCAAAGATTATGAAAAAATTTAACTTAAAAAAATTAGCATTAAAAAAAACTAGTATTATAGAACTAAGCTCAGAAGAGGCTAGATTAATTATAGGTGGTAACAGTACAGAAAATGTAGTGCCTGCTCCAAACCAAACAGATCCAAGAAGTATGTATTCCATGTTTTGTGGTTAAGATACAGCAACCAAACAAAAAGAGCGACTCGATGGAGTCGCTCTTTTTGTTTACAGTAATACTTATTCCTTTTCTAAGATTTCATTTCAGATTCCTCCTGTTTCTTACTTTCGATTGAATCAACCCTTTTACAGGCGCAATGCTGAATCAAATTCTTAAACAGTATACTTTCACACCTAAAACTAAGAATATCAGTATTTAGAGACCTTAATTGCTTTAGATTAAAAATAAACACGCACAAAGGGCATAAAGCCGGATCCGTACAAACTTCTGTCCGGATCGTACAAAACATCGTAGCGTGCACCAATGGTAACACTTCCCGTTCTGTAACCTGCACCGAGATATAAAGCAGTATTCCAATAATTATCGGAATAAGAAGGTCTGAAATTATTCGATTTATAATCTGTGTTTACTCTTACCTGTTCTAATTCTGCCGACAACTGAATTTCGGGAATCGGATTCACCAAACCCACAAGGCTTCCACCATAAACAAAAGACTCATAATAGTTTTTTGAATACAGGTAGCCAAACTGCAGTCCTACACCCACAGAAACAATTGGATTAACATTATAAATAGCACTTGGCATAACCGAAATATCCGTATATCCGGAACCAATTCCAAGACCAACACCACCACCAAACTGAACTTTATCCCAAAAGACACTACTATTGTCTATAACATAATTTGGTCGCTGCTGCGCAATTGTAAGATTTGAAAATAAGAACATCAAAATCACAAAAATTGATTTGAAAACGATTGAAAAATGATTTTTCCTCATAGCTTGGTCCATTTTTAACAAATTTTTACGTAAAAGTACGCAAAAAAAGAATCTAAATAAATGCGATTGTTGTACTTTTGCCATTCTATTTAACAAAAAGTATATTCACTAATATTATGGATAGGTTTTCATTTTTAAATGCAGCGCATACAGAGTTTTTCGCACAACTATATGATCAATATTTAGTAAATCCAGACAGCGTTGAGCCAAGCTGGAGAAGCTTCTTTCAGGGTTTTGACTTTGGAATGACAACTTATAATGACGAAAATCCTGTTCAACAAATCGTTGAATTCGCTGCGAACAACACCGATTACAGTCAGATTTCTGAAAAATTACAAAAAGAATTTAACGTATTAAAATTAATTGACGGATACCGCACTCGTGGCCATTTGTTTACCAAAACAAATCCGGTTCGTGACCGTAGAGTTTCTTCTCCTTCTTTAGATATCGAAAATTTCGGATTATCAACTGCTGATTTATCTCTAGTTTTTGATGCTGCAAAAGTTATCGGAGTAGCTCCGTGTTCTTTACAAGACATTATTACACGTCTTCAGTCTATTTACTGCCAACACATTGGTATTGAATACATGTATATCAGAAATCCTAATGTTGTAAAATGGATTCAGGACAAATTGGCTGTAAATGTCAATCAGCCAAGTTTTTCAGGTGATGAAAAGAAAATCATATTAGAAAAATTAAACGAAGCCGTTTCTTTTGAGAACTTTTTACATACAAAATATGTAGGTCAAAAGAGATTCTCATTAGAAGGTGGAGAAACCATTATTCCTGCACTTGATGCTTTAATCGAAAAAGCAGCTGAAAAAGGAGTTGAACAATTCGTAATGGGAATGGCTCACCGTGGTCGTTTGAACGTTTTGGCCAACATCTTCGGAAAATCAACTCAGGATATCTTTGGTGAATTTGATGGTAAAGATTACGATCAGGAATATTTTGACGGTGACGTAAAATACCATTTAGGTCTTACTGCCGACAAAAAAACAAGATCTGGAAAAAACATCAACATCAATTTAGCACCAAACCCTTCTCACTTAGAGACTGTTGGAGCTGTAATTGAAGGAATTACCAGAGCAAAACAAGATAAATATTACGCAGACGATTTCTCAAAAGTATTACCTATTGCCGTTCACGGTGATGCTGCAATTGCAGGTCAGGGAATTTTGTATGAAATCATTCAAATGGCACAACTTGACGGTTACAAAACCGGAGGAACAATCCATATCGTAATCAACAATCAGGTTGGATTTACAACTAACTATTTAGACGCGCGTTCTTCTACTTATTGTACAGATGTTGCCAAAGTAACTCTTTCACCGGTATTACACGTAAATGCTGACGATGCTGAAGCGGTTGTACATGCGGTATCTTTTGCTTTAGACTACAGAATGCAATTCGGACGTGACGTATTTATTGACTTATTAGGATATAGAAAATACGGACATAACGAAGGTGACGAACCTCGTTTTACACAACCGGTTTTATATAAAATCATCGCTAAACATAAAAATCCAAGAGATATTTATGCAGAAAAATTATTGTCTGACGGCGTAATCGATGCTACTTATGTAAATGGTTTAGAAAAAGAATACAAATCAGACATGGAGGAGAATTTAGAAGCTTCCCGTAAAAAAGATTTGACCATTATCACACCATTCATGAAAAACGAATGGGAAGGATTTGTTCAGGTAACTGACACACAAATGCTTCAAAAAGTTGATACTACTTTTGATAAAAAAGGATTGGATTCTATCATCAATACCATCTCGACTTTACCATCAGATAAAAAGTTCATCAATAAAATATCAAAAATTGTAGCCGACAGAAAAACCGGATACGATAACAATACCTTAGACTGGGGAACTGCAGAAGCATTAGCTTACGGTTCACTTCTAACAGAAGGTTTTGATGTTAGAATTTCAGGACAGGATGTAGAGCGTGGTACATTCTCTCACCGTCATGCCGTTGTTAAGGTAGAAGATTCAGAAGAAGAAGTAATTCTTTTGGATGCTATCGAAAACAAAAAAGGGAAATTCGGTGTATTCAATTCCCTTTTATCTGAATACGGAGTTTTAGGTTTTGATTATGGATATGCATTAGCAAATCCAAAAGCATTAACGATCTGGGAAGCACAATTTGGAGATTTCTCTAACGGTGCTCAAATCATGATTGACCAATACATCTCTTGTGGTGAAGACAAATGGAACAACCAAAATGGTATTGTTTTATTATTGCCACACGGATACGAAGGACAAGGTGCTGAGCACTCTTCTGCAAGAATGGAACGTTACTTACAATTATGTGCAAGACACAATATGTATGTAGCAGATTGTACAACACCAGCCAACTTCTTCCACTTGTTGAGAAGACAAATGAAAACGAATTTCCGTAAACCATTGGTAGTTTTCTCTCCAAAAAGTTTATTACGTGACCCAAGATGTGTGTCTACAGTAGAAGACTTAGCTAGCGGAAGTTTCCAGGAAACAATTGATGATACAACTGTAAACAAAAAAGAAGTAAAAACATTGGTTTTCTGTACCGGTAAATTCTACTATGATATTGTTGCCGAAAGAGAAAACAACGGAAGAAATGACGTTGCAGTAGTTCGTATCGAGCAATTATTCCCTTTCCCGGCAGACCAAATCAAAGAAATCATCGCACAATATCCAAATGCTGATGATTATGTTTGGGCACAGGAAGAGCCTAAAAACATGGGAGCTTACAGCTTTATGCTGATGAATTTTGATCTTGTAAAATGGAGATTGGCTTCGTTAAAAGCTTACGCTGCACCGGCATCTGGAAGTTACACACGTGCAAAACGTCGCCATGCAGATGCGATCAGAATGGTATTTGATAAAAATTTATTTAGATAATTAAAAATAATTGTTTCAAGTTTAAAGTTTCAGGTTCAGTAAGACATTTGAAACTTTAAACAAATTAAACTTTAAACAAAGAAATAAGATGATTTTAGAAATGAAAGTCCCATCACCAGGGGAATCAATTAAAGAAGTTGAAATTGCAACTTGGTTAGTAAAAGACGGAGATTATGTAGAGAAAGATCAAGCTATTGCTGAAGTTGATTCAGACAAAGCAACTCTTGAATTACCAGCTGAAGCAAGCGGAATAATTACGTTAAAAGCAGAAGAAGGTGATGCAGTAGCGGTAGGAGCTGTTGTTTGTTTAATTGATACAGGCGCAGCAAAACCGGCAGGTGACGCTCCGGCTGCACCAGCAGCTGAAGCTCCAAAAGCAGAGGCTCCTAAAACAGAAGTAAAAACAGAAGCTCCAAAAGCAGCACCTGCTCCAACAACTTATGCTTCAGGAACTCCATCTCCGGCAGCAAGAAAAATATTAGACGAAAAAAATATCGCTCCGGCAGCAGTTTCAGGAACTGGTAAAGACGGAAGAATCACTAAAGAAGATGCTTTAAACGCAGTACCTTCTATGGGAACTCCAACAGGAGGAAGCCGTGGAACTGAGCGTACTAAATTATCAATGTTACGTCGTAAAGTAGCGGAGAGATTAGTAGCGGCTAAAAACGAAACAGCAATGTTAACTACTTTCAATGAAGTTAACATGACACCAATTAACTTAATCCGTAACGAGTACAAAGATGCTTTCAAAGCAAAACATGGTGGTCTTGGTTTAGGTTTCATGTCATTCTTTACAAAAGCAGTTACAAGAGCTTTACAATTGTATCCTGATGTAAACTCAATGATGGACGGTGATTATAAAATCGCTTACGATTTCTGTGATATCTCTATCGCAGTTTCAGGACCAAAAGGTTTAATGGTTCCTGTGGTTCGTAATGCAGAAAACTTAACTTTCCGTGGAATCGAAGCGGACATTAAAAGATTAGCACTTAGAGCTCGTGACGGTCAAATTACTGTTGACGATATGACAGGTGGTACTTTTACGATTACTAATGGTGGTGTTTTTGGAAGTATGTTGAGTACTCCAATTATCAACCCTCCTCAATCAGGAATCTTAGGAATGCACAATATTATTGAGCGTCCGATTGCTGTAAACGGTAAAGTAGAGATTCACCCAATGATGTATGTTGCTCTTTCTTATGACCACAGAATTATCGACGGTCGTGAGTCTGTTGGTTTCTTGGTTGCTGTGAAAGAAGCTTTAGAAAATCCGGTAGAATTATTAATGAATGGTGATGCTAAACGTGCTTTAGAATTGTAATTCAAGTAATTTCATAAATAC
The DNA here is from genome assembly GCF_001027725.1 of Flavobacterium sp. ABG. Taxonomy (NCBI): domain Bacteria; kingdom Pseudomonadati; phylum Bacteroidota; class Flavobacteriia; order Flavobacteriales; family Flavobacteriaceae; genus Flavobacterium; species Flavobacterium sp. ABG. Next base: position 276,798 of record NZ_LEKS01000004.1, on the reverse strand, counting down.
AAAAATCCTGCTTATTAATTTAAGCAGGATTTTTTTTTATTCCCCCGATACAAACACCGATTAATCTGTCATTTTTTTAATCAAACAGAAATTTTACACTTTAAAAGATAATTTATTTAGAATAAGTAAAAATAATTTGGCTTATTGGAATTCTGCACCTAAATTTGCGCTACTGAAAATAATTCCAAACAAAACATGAAAATTAAATTTATAAAATCATGATAACAATAGCCAGCCTTTTCGTTTTTATCTCTTTTTATATGTTTTATTATACCTCCAAGAGAGCGGCGCTGTCGTACAATTACAGCTTTGAAAAATGGATGAACAATAATCCGAAACAAACCAAAATTATCGGATTAGTTTTCCTTCTGTCCGCCTATACTTTATGGTTATTTACCAAAGCATTATGCTCTGGAACTTTATTATTTCTTATTCAGTTAATGACAATTGGAAGTTTAATAATTATACTGTCCCCTCTAAAAATTATAAACAGTAAAACGATTGCTGTCCTTTTTATTCTAACAGGAGTTATAGAAATTTATTACTATTAAATTATGCCCGCAAATCCTAAATACCTGACGCAGTCCAAATGGCAGCGTTTCCTAAAAATAACAGCTGCTATACTTGGCGGCTATTTCGTTTCTGTTAGTTTCCATTTAGCCTTAGCTTCGTGGTTAGATCGTACCAATGTCGTCATAACAATGGCTTTTTCAGGATTTATCCTTTGGGTAGTCTTAATGATTTTGGCTTTTTTAGCAAAAAGCGCTTGGAAAATATGGGGGATCTATATACTGCTGACTTTGCTGTTTCTCGGTATTATGTATCTCGGACAAACCTATAACCCTATTACCCAATAATTCATGAATAACAGGAACTATAACATTTATTTTCACACGCATACCGTAAGTGGTATTGTAATAAGCGTGGTGTTGTTTGTCATTTTCTTTGCAGGATCTTTTTCTTTCTTTAAAAGCGAAATCAACAACTGGGAACGCGGAGAAACTGTTGCAATCCATAAGAAAGAACAGATTAACTACGATACTACTTTCGACTCGATAAATAAAAATTACACTTTAGCCGGAAGAGACGTTTCACTTTCCGTATCTCCCCACGAAAGACGTGTTTTCATTCGTATGGAAGGTACTAAAGATACCGTAGCAGCCAATAAATTAAAAGACACTCTGGAAGTCGCTAAATTAAAATCCGGCCACTACTTTTACTTAAATACTAAAAACTTCAAAGCACAGACTTACGATGAATCTTATTCAATAGGAGAATTCTTGTATCGTCTTCATTTTCTGGCTCAGGTTCCTTATCCTGTTGGTTATTACCTTTCGGGTTTTGTAGCGCTGTTTTTTTTATTTGCGATTATTACCGGCGTTTTATTACACTGGAACAAAATTGTTTCTAACTTCTACATTTTCCGTCCAAAAGAAAAACTAAAAACATTGTGGACAGATGCGCACACCGCATTAGGAATGATCGGTTTGCCTTTTCAATTTGTATACGCAGTTACAGGAGCTTTTTTTATGATCAAACTGTTAATTGTAGCACCAAGCGTAATGGCCTTGTACAAGGACGATCAAAACAAACTGTACAGTGATTTAGAATATAACAATCCGGAATTTAAATTTGAGAATAAAAAACTGGCAACGCCTTTTAGCATCAACGAATTGGTAGAAAAAACCAAAAGCAGCTGGAAAGATTTTGAAATCACCGAGGTACAAATTCAAAACTATGGCGATACCAACATGCACATAATCGTTGACGGAAAAATACCTCATGACAAAAAATTTACCGCATTTGGAAAAATAATTTACAAAGTCGCCGATGGTAAAATCATAGCAAAAAAGAATCCTGAAACGGACAACAAATATCTAGATGGTGTAAAAAACGTTTTGTACAGAGTGCACTTTGGGGATTACGGCGGATATGCACTTAAAATAATCAGTTTTGTACTCGGTATTATTACTTGTTTTGTTATTATATCAGGAGTTATGATTTGGCTGGTTGCCAGAGACAAGAAAAACATGCTCGAGAAAAAACGTCGTTTTAACAACTCGGTTGTACGCATCTATTTAGCAGTTTGCCTAAGCATGTATCCTGTTACTGCCTTGATTTTTATTGCAAATAAAGTGTTTTACCCACTAAGCCGAGCCAATATTTACAGCGTATATTTCATCAGCTGGTTACTATTGATGATCTTTTTCCTTCTCAAAAAAGACATTAATTTCACCAACAAATGGTGTCTGATTTCCGGAAGTATTTTAGGCTTTTTAATCCCGATTGCGAATGGAATTTGCACTGGAAACTGGTTCTGGAAAACGTTTGCCAACGATCAGATTCAGATTTTCTTTATTGATGTTTTCTGGATTGTTTTAGCAGCGATTACACTTTATGTTTCCTTTAAATTAAAAAAAGTTAAGAGCGAATAAATCACTCAATCATTAAAAAAAAATCCCATTGGGTGCAATTATTTTTAACACATAGAAACATAGTTCAGAAAAGACGTTTCACTTAAAACAAATTACAGAATACTATGTTTCTATGCATTAAATAACATTTTACTGAATTACCCCAACGGTCTAAAATAAACGCCTAAAATTTGTGAATTGCACATTTAGAATTACTTTTGCCTTTTGCAACTAATTCTTAAAGAGAAATCAAGTATTTCGCAATTAATCAAATGGGATTTACAAAACAAATACGTTTTATACACAAATGGCTCGGATTAATTTCCGGGCTTATTGTTTTTATTGTCAGTGTTACCGGTTGCATATTTTGTTTTCATGACGAAATCAAAGATATTACCCGAAAAGAATGGCGTATTGTTGAACCGCAGGACAAACCATTTCTTTTACCATCTGTTTTACAGGAAAAAGCGAAGCTAATCGCTCCTAAAAACAAAGCATCTATGGTTTCCTATTACGGTAAAAACCGATCTGCAATTGTCTACACCTTTACCGATACCGAGAACGAATACCTGTATTTCAACCCTTACACCGGTAAATATTTAAAAACAGAAAATCCCAAAACAGACTTTTTTATAATCGTCGAATACATTCATTTGTACCTTCTTTTACCCGATTATATTGGAAAACATATTATTGGTGGTGCCACGATTATCTTTATACTGTTAGTCATTTCGGGGTTAATTCAATGGTGGCCCAAAAGAAAAAGTGACATCAAAAGAAGTTTTACCGTAAAGTGGTCTGCCAAATGGCGTCGTGTCAACTATGACTGGCACAATACTTCCGGGTTTTATATTTCAATTATTGCAGTGATCATAGCCATTACCGGATTAACCTTTACCTACGAATGGGTTGGTGACGGTATTTACAAAACGTTCAATTTTGGTGGAGACAAAGCTTTAGAAACAAAAGCCCCGACAATTGACACCACAAAATTTAAGCAAAACAATCTACTCGCTGTAGACAACGCTTTTGTCGAAACGATGCGACTACAGCCAAAAGCCGAAATGTTTTATGTTATGTTTCCGCAAAACAAAGGAGATATTATAAACACAGGAGCTTATCCACATACTTTGCGATTCGATCATCAGAGCAATTATTATTTTCATCCAAGCGACGGAAAACTAATTCAAAGCGATCCGTATGATAAAAAAAGTCTCGGTTTACAAGTGGTCGAAATGAATTACGGCATTCACACCGGACAAATTTTAGATCTACCTGGAAAAATAATTGCTTTTATCGTTAGCTTAGTTGCAGCAGCTTTGCCGGTTACCGGTTTTATAATTTGGTTTGGAAGAAGAAAAAAAGCTAAAAAAACTAAGATCTAATAAAGAGTTTGTGGTAAAAGGGAATAGCGTTTTTAAAACATATAAGTAATGTAAGTTCATTTAAGAAATGCGCTTAATTTTAAAGTTTTATCTTTTTAAATAACATAAAAACTTTGCGACTTTGCGAGAGATATTCCCAAGGCCCAAGTGACAAAGATTAACAAAAACACTTTTCGTCGATGTCAACCTGAGTGGAGTCGAGGGCTAGTTGAATTAAGAGGGGCTTCGACTTCGCTCAGCCTGACAATTAAGAATAAAAAAAAGCCGTCTCAATAGAAACGGCTCTTGTAGAATATTCGAAATCTTCTTAATTTCTATTTGCTAAAGCATTTTTTTGCAAGTTTTTAACGGAACTCACTTTGCTGTTTTCATACGCCACTTCACAAAGGTTATTCTCATTGAAGAAAATCCATTTTCCGGTTTTTACTCCATCAGTATATTCTCCAACTGCTTTTTTATTACCTTTTTCGTCATAGGATACCCAAACTCCATCTAACTTACCATCCTTAAAGAAACCCTCTTGTTGTACATTACCATTTTCATAGTAATAAGTAGCTTTTACTTTGTTTCCAACAGCTTCTAATTCTGGTTTTACCTCTTGTGCAACTAAAATTCCAGAGAACAATATTGCAACTAAAATTACACACTTTTTCATATCTAGTAGGTATTAATGTTATCAAATCTTTACCAAATATAGTTAATTGTTTACATTAAAAAAACTTTTACTTAACAATTTGGTAACATTGGATAAAAACTTAACATTGGAAATCAGCGTGTAACAAAAAAACCAGCGCTCACGCACTGGTTTTACTGGTATTTCAGTCAAAGACTTGATTTACTATAACGTTATAAGTTTTGCAAAGAAATTAGTTCAATAAGGCATCTAACTGCTTTTGAAGCTCTGGAGAAGAGGGTCTTTCTGCATTGGGCTCCAATATATTACCTTTTGGATCAATAAGAATAAACCTTGGAATTCCTGTTACATTATAACTCGTTACAAACGCAGAATTCCATTCATTATCAGAAAACAACTGAATACCTCCTAACTGTTTATCCGTTACAAATTTCTGCCATTTATCGTGATCTTTAACAGCATCAACAGAAACACTTACAAACTCAATGTTCTTTCCATGATACTTCTCTTCAATCTTCTGCAAAAATGGAATCTCAGCTCTGCAAGGTCCACACCAGGTTGCCCAAAGATCTATATAAACATATTTCCCTTTTAAATCAGAGAGTTTTGTTTTACCTCCTTTGTGGTTTTCATAATCAAAATCGGCAGAAACAGCACCTTTTAACTTTTTCATATCAGCCTCACTTTTATACTGCTGAGCAGCATATTCATGAAATTTTTCAACTGATTTTTTCAAACCTGTTTTAAATTCAGGATCAAAATCTCCTTTTTCGATATTGTCTAAGTCTGTCTTTTTCTTTTCTTGCAATAAGGATGCAAATTCTGCAGCCTCTTTAGCGAAAGCTTCGTTTTCAAATTTCTCGTCTCTTAAAGCTTGTTGTGCCAGAAAATTACTTTCATTAGTTCCTTTTCCTTTATAAACAATAGTTTCATCAAATTCTTTGGCATTCATTGTCAGATTTACTTCAGAACCCGGTTTCAAAAACAAACTCGAAGATTCAACACCGTCAGAAAAACGATAAAATCCCTTTGGAGCAGTAAAAGAAGCAACAAAAATTTCTTTCTTGTTAATCGGAATAACTTGTTTGAAATTGTTCGCCCCTTTAATAACTAATGTATCACTATTTCTATTTGTAATTTTAGCGGTAAATTTAACTTGACTTTTGGTCTGACCTATACCATTCAAAGCGGTAAGAACCAATAAACCGGTAACAAAAAGTTTTTTCATAAATATTTAAAGTTAGTTTTTAGTACACCAAATCTAAAGAATTTACTTATCTAAAATTTATCAATTAACAAAATATTTCAAAATTATAAGCAGCAAGTTATCACTTTACTATATTAATTTGAATTTTGTGTTTACTTTTGCAATCTAAAATTTTGATCATGTATAGAAGTCATAATTGTGGCGAGTTAAACGCCTCAAATATTAATACGGAAGTTACACTAGCGGGTTGGGTTCAAAAATCACGCGATAAAGGGTTTATGAACTGGGTTGATTTACGCGACCGTTATGGAATTACACAACTTATTTTCGACGAAGTTCGTACCGACAAAACGGTTTTTGAACTGGCAAAAACACTTGGAAGAGAATTTGTAATTCAGGTAAAAGGAACTGTTATTGAGCGTGAAGCCAAAAACAAAAACATTCCAACCGGTGATATCGAAATTTTAGTTACTGAACTAACGATCTTAAACGCTGCTTTAACGCCTCCATTTACAATTGAAGATGAGACGGATGGTGGAGAAGACATCAGAATGAAATACCGTTACTTAGACATCAGAAGAAATCCTGTAAAAAACAGTTTATTATTCCGTCACAAAGTAGCGATGGAAGTTCGTAAATATTTATCTGATTTGGATTTCTGTGAAGTGGAGACACCTTACTTAATCAAATCAACTCCGGAAGGCGCGAGAGATTTCGTTGTACCAAGTCGTATGAACGAAGGACAATTTTATGCCTTACCGCAATCTCCACAAACTTTCAAACAATTGTTGATGGTTGGAGGAATGGATAAATACTTCCAAATCGTAAAATGTTTCCGTGACGAAGATTTACGTGCAGACCGTCAGCCTGAGTTTACTCAAATTGACTGTGAAATGGCATTTGTAGAACAAGAAGACATTTTGAATGTTTTTGAAGGATTGACAAGACATTTACTAAAAGAAATCAAAGGTGTTGAAGTAGATAAATTCCCAAGAATTACCTACGACTATGCCATGAAAACATACGGAAATGACAAACCGGACATTCGTTTCGGAATGGAGTTTGGCGAATTGAACGAATTTGCACAGCACAAAGATTTCCCTGTATTCAATGCAGCCGAGTTGGTTGTTGGTATTGCAGTTCCGGGAGCAGGAAATTATACACGTAAAGAAATTGACGCCTTAATTGACTGGGTTAAACGTCCACAAGTTGGAGCTTCAGGAATGGTGTACGCCAAATGTAATGACGACGGAACTTACAAATCATCTGTAGATAAATTTTACGATCAGGATGATTTAGGACAATGGGCAAAAATCACAGGCGCACAACCTGGCGATATGATTTTTGTACTTTCAGGTCCGGCTAACAAAACACGCGCGCAGCTTTCTGCTCTTCGTATGGAATTAGCCACTCGTTTAGGATTGCGTAAACCGGAAGAATTTGCTCCGCTTTGGGTAGTAGATTTCCCTTTATTGGAATTAGATGAAGAAAGCGGTCGTTACCACGCCATGCACCATCCATTTACCTCTCCAAAACCGGAAGACATGCAATTGCTGGAAACCGAACCGGGAAAAGTGCGTGCAAACGCTTACGATATGGTTTTAAACGGAAACGAAATTGGAGGAGGTTCTATTCGTATACACGATAAGACTACACAACAATTAATGTTTAAATATTTAGGTTTTACAGAAGAAGAAGCGAAAGCACAATTTGGTTTCTTAATGGACGCTTTCCAATTTGGAGCGCCACCTCATGGAGGATTAGCTTTTGGACTGGATCGTTTGGTTGCTATTTTAGGTGGTCAGGAAACCATTAGAGACTTTATTGCATTCCCTAAAAACAATTCCGGGCGTGACGTAATGATCGATGCACCGGCTACAATTGATGATGCACAATTAAAAGAATTACACATTAAGGTCGATTTGGTATAAATTTTAGGCAAAACTGATAGAAGTAGCTGAACTGGGAAAAACACAGTTAAAAAGTAAAACAATACGTACATAAACTGTTTTTCGACGAAAATAAGATTTTTAATAAAGTAAAAAAGCTCCTACTTTTTAACATATCCTTAAGAATTTTAGTTTTAAGTTACGACATATCAAACAAGACACTAAATAAATAGCAAAAACACTGTAAATCAATAATTTTTACAAAAAATTAACAGCATACTGTCTTTTATATGAATATATATATTACATTTGCTTCATTATAAATTATTATTACAATTACAATGCGTACAGGTACAGTAAAATTTTTCAATGAATCTAAAGGTTATGGATTCATTACAGACGAAGAAACAGGAAAGGATATCTTCGTTCACGCTTCAGGAATTAACGCGGAAGAATTACGCGAAGGTGACCGTGTTAGCTACGAAGAAGAAGAAGGAAGAAAAGGGAAAGTTGCTGCTAAAGTAGCAGTAATCTAAGAAAAATATAGCAATTTATTTTTTTTGCCTCTGAATGGTTTAAAGAAACGTTTCGATTCATTTCGAGACGTTTTTTTTTGCTCAAATCTTAAAAAAATATTAAAATTTCGGAAAGTTATTTATAATGAATAAAAATTAGAGGAAATCACTCGCTGCACCCCTACTTAAATCCTTTTTTAGCTTGTGATTTACAGAGTTCGGAACTATCTTTGTGGCTTATTTTTTAAGTAAAAATCCCTAAGTTTATGCAATCTGATCAATACAGCTATCTTCCTATTTTAATGCAGCTAATCCTTGCTGTTGGTTTTGTAGTAGGAACTATCATCGTTTCCGGAAAATTAGGTCCAAAAAGAACCTCTGACATAAAAGATAAAAATTTCGAGTGTGGAGTTGAATCTGTTGGTAATGCCCGTATTCCATTCTCTGTAAAATATTTCTTAGTTGCCATCTTATTTGTTTTGTTCGACGTAGAGGTAATTTTCCTTTATCCTTGGGCAGTAAACTTCAAAGAACTTGGAATAGAAGGAATGTTAAAAATGATCATTTTCATGTCTTTGCTTTTAGTTGGTTTTTTCTACATCATCAAAAAGAAAGCGTTAGAGTGGGAATAAGAGGAATTTTTGATTTCAGATCTTAGATTTTAGATTTGAAAAAAAATCCCAAAATAGAATATTGACTTTTTAAAATATTGATTTCGATTTTCACGATTCGAAAGAATCTAAAATCAGAAATCTAAAATCTAAAATAAAATGAGCGATTCAAAAGTAAATATGGTTGCACCGCCAGAAGGAGTTGTAGGAGAAGGTTTCTTCGCTACAAAACTAAATGATGTTGTAGGTTTGGCAAGAGCCAATTCTTTATGGCCACTTCCTTTCGCGACTTCTTGCTGTGGTATCGAATTTATGGCTACAATGGCTTCACATTACGATTTAGCACGATTTGGTTCTGAGCGTGTGAGTTTCTCTCCTCGTCAAGCAGATATGTTATTGGTAATGGGAACTATTTCTAAAAAAATGGGTCCTATTTTAAGACAGGTTTACGAACAAATGGCGGAACCTCGTTGGGTAATTGCTGTTGGAGCTTGCGCTTCTTCCGGAGGAATCTTTGATACTTATTCTGTTTTACAAGGGATTGACAAAATAATTCCGGTTGACGTTTACGTACCGGGTTGTCCTCCAAGACCGGAACAAATTGTAGATGGAGTTATGAGACTTCAAGATTTGGTAAAATCAGAATCTGTAAGACGCAGAAGTTCTCCTGAATACCAAGAATTATTAGCTTCATATAACATTTCATAAGATGGCTTTAGACAATACCCTGATCCAAGATAAACTTACAGAAACATTTGATTCAAGTGTTTTTAACTTCCGAGAAGAAAGAGATGTTTTTACTTTAGAAACTTCAGCTGATAAAATTACAGCGTTGATTTTATTTCTTAAAAATGATCAAGATTTACGTTTTCATTTTTTAACTGACTTATGTGGCGTTCATTATCCGGATAACGAAGTTGAAAGTCAATTTGCAATCGTATATCATCTGCATAACTGGTACGAAAACAAACGTATCAGAATCAAAGTTTTCATCAACGGTGAAAAACCGGAGATCAAAACGATTTCAAACATCTTTTTAAGTTCAAACTGGATGGAAAGAGAGACATACGATTTCTACGGTGTTAACTTTATTGGTCATCCTCAATTGAAACGTATCTTGAATATGGATGAAATGATCTCTTTTCCAATGCGAAAAGAATTCCCAATGGAAGACAGCGGAAGAACTGATAAAGACGACAGATTCTTTGGAAGAACAACAACAAATTGCTAAAAAATAAATAATTCAACATTATAAAATGTCAGAACTATTATTACCACCAGAGCATCGATATGCTAAAATAATTAAAGAGAAACTAAACGAAGACGGAAGCGAGCTTTCGGTACTGAATTTAGGTCCAACTCACCCAGCTACACACGGTATTTTTCAAAATATCTTATTGATGGATGGTGAAAGAATTCTGGAGGCTGAACCTACAATTGGTTACATCCACAGAGCATTCGAAAAAATTGCCGAAAATCGTCCTTTTTATCAAATTACACCGCTTACAGACCGTATGAACTATTGCTCCTCTCCTATCAACAATATGGGATGGTGGATGACTTTAGAAAAATTATTAAATATTGAAGTTCCTAAAAGAGCGCAATATTTAAGAGTTATCATTATGGAGTTGGCTCGTATTACAGATCACTTAATCTGTAACTCGATCTTAGGGGTTGACACTGGTGCTTATACCGGTTTCTTATATGTTTTCCAATTTAGAGAAAAAGTATACGAAATCTACGAAGAAATTTGTGGGGCTCGCTTAACAACTAATATGGGAAGAATTGGTGGATTCGAAAGAGATTGGTCACCGGAAGCTTTCCGCAAACTTGATGTATTTTTAGAAGAATTCCCAGTTGCCTGGAAAGAATTCGAAAACTTATTCGAAAGAAACAGAATTTTTATTGATAGAACTGTAAACGTAGGTGCCATCAGCGCTGAACAAGCAATGGCTTACGGATTTACAGGTCCAAACTTACGTGCTGCCGGTATTGATTACGATGTTCGTGTAGCACACCCTTATTCTTCTTATGAAGATTTTGACTTCATTGTTCCTGTTGGAAAATCAGGTGACACTTACGATCGTTTCTGCGTTCGTAATGCCGAAGTTTGGGAAAGTTTAAGCATTATCCGTCAGGCTTTGGATAAAATGCCAGCCGGAAATGAATATCATGCTGAAGTTCCGGATTATTACCTTCCTCCAAAAGAAGATGTTTACACTTCAATGGAATCTTTAATTTATCACTTTAAGATTGTAATGGGAGAAGTTCCTGTACCGGTTGCAGAAATTTATCACCCGGTTGAAGGCGGAAATGGAGAACTAGGATTTTACTTAGTGACAGACGGAAGCAGAACACCATACAGATTGCATTTCAGAAGACCTTGTTTTATTTATTACCAAGCGTATCCGGAAATGATTAAAGGTGCTTTATTATCGGATGCGATTGTAATCTTATCCAGTTTAAATGTAATTGCCGGAGAATTAGACGCGTAAAGATATTGTCGATTTTAGAGGGTAGATTGCAGATTGAAAAATCTAAAATCAGAAATCTAGAATCAAAAATTTAAAAGATTGCAGAATATAGATAGTGGACAAAGATTTGAAAAAATCTAAAATCTAAAATCTAAAATCTAAAATAAAAAATGGAACGTAAACATTACAAACAAGAAATAAATATGACTGAGGCATTGATGAATCGCATCAATGAATTGATCAGTCATTATCCGGAAGACAAAAGAAAATCAGCTTTATTGCCTGTTTTGCACGAAGTACAAGATGCGCATGACAACTGGTTGAGTACTGAGTTGCAGGATAAAGTTGCTGAAATTTTGCACATAAAACCAATTGAGGTTTACGAAGTGGTTACTTTTTATACCATGTACAACCAAAAACCAATTGGAAAATATATGTTCGAATTCTGCCAGACTTCTTGTTGTTGTTTGAATGGTGCCGAAAATTTGATGGACTATACGTCTGAAAAATTGGGTATCAAAATGGGAGAAACAACTCCAGACGGTATGTTTACCATTGCCGGTGTAGAATGTTTAGGTGCTTGCGGATACGCTCCGATGATGCAGTTAGGTGATTTCTACAAAGAAAAATTGACAGAAGAAAAAATCGATCAGTTAATCGCTGATTGTAGAGATGATAAAATAATATTACACGATAAATAAGATGTCACAGAAAATATTATTAGATAAAATCAACGTACCGGGAATTAAAACCTACGAAGTATACCGCCAAAACGGAGGTTATGCTTCTGTAGAAAAAGCATTAAAAACACTTACTCCGGACGAAGTTGTTGAAGAAGTAAAAAAATCTGGATTACGTGGTCGTGGTGGAGCTGGTTTCCCTGCGGGAATGAAATGGAGTTTTATTGACAAAAAATCAGGAAAACCAAGACATTTAGTTTGTAACGCCGACGAATCTGAGCCGGGAACTTTCAAAGATCGTTTTTTGATGGAATATATTCCTCACTTATTGATCGAAGGAATGATTACTTCAAGTTTTGCCTTAGGCGCTAACCTTTCGTATATCTACATTCGTGGAGAATATATGTGGGTTTACAAAATCTTAGAAAGAGCAATCGCCGAAGCAAAAGCTGCCGGTTGGTTAGGAAAAAATATATTAGGTACAGGTTACGATTTAGAGTTATACGTTCACTGTGGAGCCGGTGCTTACATCTGCGGAGAAGAAACTGCATTGATTGAATCACTGGAAGGTAAAAGAGGAAATCCTCGTATCAAACCACCGTTCCCGGCAGTTTCGGGACTTTGGGCTAATCCAACAGTAGTAAACAACGTAGAAACTATCGCAACTGTGCCATGGATCATCAACAATTCTGGAGATGATTATGCAAAAATTGGAATTGGTCGTTCTACCGGAACTAAATTAATTTCTGCTTCAGGACACATCAAAAACCCTGGAGTTTACGAAATTGAATTGGGTTTAAGTGTTGACGAATTCATGAATTCTGACGAGTATTTAGGCGGAATGTCTTCGAGCAGACCTTTGAAAGCGTTTGTTCCCGGAGGTTCTTCTGTGCCTATTTTACCAGCTGAATTAATTTTTAAAACAGCAAATGGTGAAGACCGATTAATGACTTACGAATCTTTAAGTGATGGTGGTTTTGCTACCGGATCTATGTTAGGTTCAGGAGGATTTATCGTTTATAATGACACGGCCTGTGTGGTTAGAAACACTTGGAATTTTGCTCGTTTCTACCACCACGAATCTTGCGGACAATGTACCCCATGTCGTGAAGGAACAGGATGGTTGGAAAAAATCTTATGGAGAATCGAAAACGGTCAAGGCCGTGAAGAGGATATCGAATTGTTATGGAGTATTCAAAGTAAAATCGAAGGAAATACTATTTGTCCATTAGGTGACGCCGCTTCTTGGCCCGTAGCAGCAGCGATTCGTCACTTTAGAGATGAATTTGAATACCACGTTCGTTTCCCCGAAAAAATAAAACACAGAGAGCATTTTGTTGCTGAACCTTTCTCGCAAGTGAAACATTTAGTAGGAAAACAAACAGTTTAAAAAAGTTTCAAGTTTCATGTTATTTCAGTTTCAACCACAACACCTGAAACTTTAAACCTGAAACTAAAAAAAACAAAAAAGAAATGAAAGTAACCATAGACGGTCAAAGTATAGACGTAGAACCAGGAACAACGATCCTGCAGGCTGCACGTATGATTGGTGGAGATTTAGTACCGCCAGCCATGTGCTATTACTCAAAATTAAAAGGCAGCGGCGGTAAATGTCGTTGTTGTTTAGTTGAAGTTGCCAAAGGAAGCGAGGCTGACCCAAGACCAATGCCAAAATTAATGGCTTCTTGTGTAACAGGATGTATGGACGGTATGGAAGTAAACAGTAAATCTTCTGACAGAGTAACGGAAGCCCGTAAATCTGTAACAGAATTTTTATTGATCAATCACCCATTAGACTGTCCGGTTTGTGATCAGGCTGGTGAGTGCGATTTACAAAATTTAAGTTTCGAACACGGAAATCCAAAATCCCGTTTTATCGAAGAAAAAAGAACATTTGAACCGGAAGATATCGGTCCAAATATTCAACTGCATATGAACCGTTGTATTTTATGTCAAAGATGTGTGCAAGTAGCAGATCAATTGACAGACAACAGAGTTCACGGAGTATTAGATCGTGGTGATCACGCTAATATTTCTACCGGAATCTCCAAAGCAATCGACAATGAATTCTCCGGAAACATGATCGACGTTTGTCCGGTTGGAGCTTTAACAGACAAAACTTTCCGTTTCAAATCAAGAGTTTGGTTTAACAAACCTTACAATGCACACAGAGAATGTACTACTCCGGGATGTTGTGGTAAAACAACTGTTTGGATGTTTGGAGGAGAGATTCAACGTGTTACAGGTCGTAAAGACGAGTACCATGAAGTTGAAGAATTTATCTGCAACAGCTGTCGTTTTGATCACAAAGATGTAAACGACTGGGTTATTGAAGGGCCAAGAGAATTTGAAAAAGATTCTGTTATCAATCAAAATAACTATACTCAAAAATTAGAGAAAGTAGAAATCGCTACGGAGAAGAACATTCTTTTGGGTAGAGATGAAGACCGTAAAAAAATTAGTATGGCTGAAATTCCATTAACCACTAACAATAAAAATTCTTAAAATGGTGGATAGTGCATTTATAATAGAAAAAAGTGTTGTTATTGTGGTAGTTTTTGCCATAACAATGATTATGGCCATGTATTCTACCTGGGCAGAACGTAAAGTTGCTGCTTTCTTGCAAGACCGTGTAGGACCTAACCGTGCAGGTTGGGGAGGTTTATTACAACCACTTGCCGATGGTATGAAATTGTTCTCTAAAGAAGAATTTGAACCTAACACTCCAAACAAATTTTTATTCGTTGTAGGTCCGGCAATTGCCATGAGTACTGCTTTAATGACCAGTGCTGTAATTCCGTGGGGAGATCGCTTACATGTTTTCGGACGTGATGTTCTCCTACAAGCTACCGACATTAATATTGGTTTATTGTATTTCTTCGGAGTTGTTTCTGTTGGAGTTTACGGTATCATGATTGGTGGATGGGCTTCTAACAATAAGTTCTCTTTGATGGGAGCTGTTCGTGCAGCCTCTCAAATGGTTTCTTATGAAGTTGCCATGGGATTATCCATGATTGCTTTGTTAATGATGACCGGAACTTTAAGCTTAAAAGAAATTTCTGAGCAACAAGCCGGAATGAACTGGAATGTTTTTTATCAGCCCTTATCTTTCTTAATTTTCTTAATTTGTGCTTTTGCTGAAACCAACAGAACTCCTTTTGACTTGGCAGAATGTGAATCTGAGTTAATTGGTGGTTACCATACTGAATATTCGTCTATGAAAATGGGATTCTACTTATTTGCTGAATATGCGAATATGTTTATCTCTGCTACGATTATATCCGTTTTATTCTTTGGAGGTTACAACTATCCGGGAATGCAATGGATGGTGGATAACGTAGGTATCAATACAGCAAACATTTTAGGAATCGCAATATTGTTTGCTAAAATCTGTTTCTGGATCTTTTTCTATATGTGGGTTCGTTGGACAATACCAAGATTCAGATACGATCAGTTGATGAATTTAGGATGGAAGATTTTAATTCCGCTTTCCATCATCAACATCATGATTACAGGTGCTGTTATTTTAAGAAGTGAAATTGCAACCTTTTTAGGATTCTAATAAATAGTAAGACGCCACTTTTGTGGTAGCTTATCAGAAAAATAAAAAAAATGAGTGATGAATTAATGATTACCGAAGAATTCATTATGAGTAAGATTTTACTCATCAGGGGTCAGAAAGTAATGCTTGATTCAGAGTTAGCGACACTTTACGGAGTAGAAACGAAACAGCTCAAAAGACAAGTCCGTAGAAATATGGAACGTTTTCCTGAAGATTTCATGTTTGAATTGACTGAAATTGAGAATGAAATTTTGAGGAGCCAATTTGGCACCTCAAATAGAGGAGGAAACCGATATATTCCTTTGGTATTTACAGAACAAGGTGTTGCCATGCTGTCGAGTGTTCTAAATAGTGCGACTGCGATTAAAGTTAATATTCAGATTATACGTGTTTTTACAAAAATACGGCAATCAATTTCAGATACTTTAGACATGAAGTTAGAAATTGAAGAGATAAAAAAGAAATTATCCAATCAGAATAAAAATATCGAGTTAGTCTTTTCCTATTTAGATGAATTAATGGACAAACAGGAAAACAAAGTTGAACGAACTAAAATTGGTTATAAAAAATAAATTTCATTAACATACAAAATGATCTGACCTGATAAAAGCAGCATACTTTTACTCATCACAATGAATAAAAGATAAAGTGAATAACAGGATTAGCTCTAAATAAAAATTAAAAATGTCAATAGAAACTATATCATTATCGGGTAGAAAAAAGATGGTCTCTAACAAAGAGATGACCTTTTGGGAACGATTGTATCTTGTAGCGATTGTAAAAGGATTATTCATTACGCTTAAACACTTATTCAGAAAAAAAGTGACGATTCACTATCCTGAACAAGTACGTGAAATGAGTCCGGTTTATCGTGGTCAGCATATGTTGAAACGCGACGAACAAGGTCGTGAAAACTGTACTGCCTGCGGACTATGTGCTTTATCCTGCCCTGCAGAAGCGATCACGATGAAAGCTGCTGAGCGTAAAGCGGATGAAAAACACTTGTACAGAGAAGAAAAATATGCTTCGATTTACGAAATCAATATGCTTCGTTGTATTTTTTGCGGTTTGTGTGAAGAAGCTTGTCCAAAAGATGCTATTTACTTAACGACTTCTAAGGTTTTGGTTCCTGCAAGTTACGAAAGAGAAGATTTCATTTTTGGAAAAGACAAATTAGTAATGCCTTTAGAAATGGCGATGAAAAACACTCAACTTAAAAACGCCAACTAATGATACATATTCCTGATTTTGCCCACGCAACTACTATACAAGTTATATTTTGTTTCCTGGCGTTTATCACAGTAATTACTGCATTCTTAACTATTTTTAGCAGAAACCCGATTCACAGTGCCATTTATTTGGTTATTTGTTTCTTCTCGATTGCAGGTCACTATTTATTGCTTAACTCTCAATTTTTGGCTATCGTACATATTATAGTCTACTCGGGAGCGATTATGATTCTGTTCCTGTTTACCATCATGTTGATGAACCTGAACGAACAAAAAGAAGTCCACCGACCAAGAATTACACGTTTGGGTGCTATTGTTTCCTTTTGTTTGATATGTATTGTTTTGATCACAATCTTTATCAACTCGAAACCAATTATGGGGGATTATGACTCAACCGGTGAAGATTTTCAATCTATCAAAGTATTGGGTAAAATATTATTGAACGAATATATGGTTCCGTTTGAATTTGCATCGATCCTACTTTTGGTAGCGATGATTGGAACTGTGTTATTGTCTAAAAAAGAAAAACTAAATAAATAATGGGTAATATATTAAATCAAATAGGTATTGAAAACTACATCTTTTTAAGTGTTGTACTTTTCTGTATTGGTATTTTTGGTGTATTGTACAGACGAAATGCTATTATCGTTTTCATGTCTATCGAAATCATGTTGAATGCAGTTAACCTTTTATTTGTTGCTTTTTCAACCTATCATCAAGATGCACAAGGACAAGTTTTTGTCTTTTTTTCGATGGCTGTTGCTGCAGCGGAAGTTGCAGTAGGATTGGCTATTTTAGTTTCGATCTTTAGAAATTTAGGTTCGATTAGTATCGATAATTTAAAAAATTTAAAAGGATAAATGGAAATGAATACCAATTTAGCTTTAGTTTTAGTATTAGCTCCTTTCTTAGGATTTTTAATCAATGTTTTCTTTGGAAAAAGCTTAGGCAAAACCGTTTCCGGTATTATCGGAACAGCTGCTGTTGTAGTTTCGTTTGCTGTGACCTTATTCTTTTTTAATCAGATCACCCAAAATCAACAACCCATTCAGGTCACTTTATTTGACTGGATTCAGATTAGTAACCTACACATCAATCTTGGATTTTTATTAGATCAATTATCATTACTTTGGTTGCTTTTTGTAACCGGAATCGGGTCATTGATTCATTTATATTCGATCAGCTACATGCATGATGACGAAAACATACACAAGTTTTTCTCTTACTTAAACTTGTTCGTATTCTTCATGATAACGCTTGTAATTGGTAGTAACTTATTGGTTTTATTTATTGGTTGGGAAGGTGTTGGACTTTGTTCGTACTTATTAATTGGATTCTGGCATAAAAACCAAGATTACAATGATGCGGCAAAAAAGGCTTTCATCATGAATAGAATTGGAGATTTAGGTCTTTTGATCGGAATGTTCATTTTGGGTTCTATGTTCTCTACTTTAGATTACGCTACTTTAAAAACAGCAATTGCCGGAGCTGCTAACTTAAATATTCCATTGCTTTCATTAGCTGCTTTGTGTTTATTTATAGGTGCTTGTGGTAAATCTGCACAAATCCCGTTATACACTTGGTTACCGGACGCGATGGCAGGACCAACTCCTGTTTCTGCATTGATTCACGCTGCAACGATGGTTACAGCCGGTATCTTTATGGTAACAAGATTAAATTTTGTTTTTGATTTAGCACCGGACGTTCAAAGTATCATTGCGGTTATTGGAGCAATCACTTCCTTAGTTGCTGCAACAATTGGTTTGGTTCAAACTGATATCAAAAAAGTATTGGCTTACTCTACCGTTTCTCAATTAGGTTTAATGTTTTTAGCCTTAGGATTCGGTGCTTATGAAGTAGCTGTTTTTCACGTAATCACACACGCTTTCTTTAAAGCTTGTTTATTCTTAGGATCAGGTTCTGTAATTCACGGATTACACGGAGAGCAGGATATGCGTAAAATGGGTGGTTTGCGTAAAGCAATGCCAATTACATTCTGGACGATGTTGATTTCATCATTGGCCATTTCCGGAGTTCCGTTTTTCTCAGGTTTCTTCTCTAAGGATGAAATCTTATTAACGGCTTTCCACCACAACATTCCACTTTATGTTGTTGGATCTGTAGCTTCTATAATGACTGCTTTTTATATGTTCAGATTAATGTTCTTAACTTTCTTCAAAGACTTTAGAGGAACTGAAGAACAAAAACATCATTTACATGAAAGTGACGGTTTAATTACTTTCCCTTTAATCATCTTAGCCATTTTAGCCACTTTTGGAGGATTAATCAGTTTACCGGGTCACAGTTGGTTGAACGAATACATGGCTCCTTTATTTACAAAAGTAGCGGGTGAAGAGCACCATTTAGGCACAACTGAATATACATTGATGGGAGTTGCAGTTCTGGGAGGATTACTTGGAATCTTAATTGCTTACATCAAATATTTCAAACAAGATAATGTTCCTGAAGCAGACGAAAACATTACAGGTTTAACTAAAGTATTATACAACAAATATTATGTAGACGAAATTTACGATGTTGTATTTGTTCGCACTATAAATGCATTATCAAGATTCTTTAGAGATTATATCGAAACCGGTTTAACAGCAGTTGTTTTCGGATTTGGTAAAATCACCAATGAATTAGCTTTTCAAGGTAAAAAAATACAAAATGGAAGTATCGGATTATATCTTTTTGCTTTTGTTTTGGGTCTTTGTGCCATTGTTTCCTATATATTTTTAGCTCAATAATTTAATAACTATGAACGTTTCTATTCTATTAATTATCCTTTTAATCGGTGCATTTGCCACTTATTTTGTTGGTGACAAACTAGCTTCAAAAGTAGCCTTGTTCTTTAGCTTAGCTGCTTTAGGATGTTCTTTAGTGTTGTTAAATCATTTTTGTGCAGGCGAAAATATTAGCTTAATCAACGCTTGGATCACAGAACCAAAAATTTCATTTGCCTTAAATGCGGATGGATTGGCTCTGGCAATGGTTTTACTGACTTTGTCTTTAACTCCAATCATTATATTCTCTTCTTTCGGGAATGACTATAAAAATGCAAAAGGTTTTTACGCTTTAATTTTATTTATGGCCTTTGCAATGACAGGAACTTTTCTTGCTGCAGATGGTCTTTTATATTATATTTTTTGGGAATTATCTCTTATTCCAATTTACTTTATTGCTCTTATTTGGGGGAATGGTGACGCAGATGAGCGCAGAAAAGCAGTGGTGAAATTCTTTATTTACACCCTTGCCGGTTCCTTGTTTATGCTAGTTGCCTTTATTTATTTATCGCAAAAAGCAAATGGAAGTTTCCTTATCGAAGATTTCTACAAATTAAACTTAACTGCTACAGAGCAACTTTGGATCTTCCTGGCTTTCTTCTTAGCATACGCTATCAAGATTCCAATTATTCCATTTCATACTTGGCAGGCAAATGTGTACCAAAAAGCACCAACAGTTGGAACTATGCTTTTATCCGGTATCATGCTAAAAATGGGATTGTACAGTGTTATCCGTTGGCAATTGCCAATTGCACCACTTGCTGCAAAAGAATACATGAACATCTTTATCGTATTAGGAATTGCCGGTGTAATCTACGGATCTATTGTAGCTTTAAGACAAAAAGATTTAAAGAAATTATTAGCTTATTCATCTTTGGCACACGTTGGATTAATTGCTGCAGGATCGTATACCTTAACTATTGATGGTCTACGTGGAGCTGTTTTGCAAATGATCGCTCACGGTTTTGTTGTGGTTGGATTATTCTACGCTGCTGAAATAATTTTCAGAAGATACGAAACAAGAAATATTGCAGAGATGGGCGGAATCCGTACACAATCTCCGAAATTTACCTCTATGTTTTTAATCTTACTGTTGGCTTCGGTTGCATTACCGGGTACTTTTAACTTCGTTGGAGAGTTTACTGTTTTGTACAGTCTTTCTCAAGTAAATGTTTGGTTTGCCGTTTTAGGTGGAACAACCATTATATTGGGAGCGTATTATATGCTTAAAATGTTTCAGAATGTAATGTTGGGAGAAACCAATTCAAAAACATTCAAAGATGTTACTCTTAATGAAGGAATTTCATTAGTTGTAATCATAGCTGTATTATTGTTCTTCGGATTTTATCCAAAACCAATTACTGATTTGATCACACCAAGTTTAGAGACCATACTGAGCGTTATCAACAAGAACTAATATTTTAAATAAAAATAAATTAGGGTAGTATCAGCATTCGATATCCTAAATCAAAAAAGCAAAAATGAATACATTAATAGCAATTACAGGGTTGGGTATTTTCTGCCTATTATTTGAAATTCTTAATTTCAGAAAAGCCATTGTTCCATTTACCATTCTTGGACTTTTGGCTGTTTTGGCACTTAATTTTTCAGAATTCGGATCAACAGAAAGTTATTACAATAATATGATTACAGTGAGTAAATTCTCTACTTCGTTTTCATCATTGTTTATTGTTTTAACCATTTTCCTTGTCGCTTTAAGTCACAATTTTTACGAAAATCATCCAACAAAAATCTCTGATTTTATTGCTATAAAAATATTTTTATTGGCCGGTGGTGTAGCAATGGTTTCTTTTGGAAACTTAGCTATGTTCTTTCTGGGAATTGAAATCTTATCTATCGCTTTATACATCCTTGCTGCAAGCGAACGTCTGAATTTGAAAAGTAACGAAGCGGGAATGAAATACTTCTTAATGGGTTCCTTCGCATCAGGAATTATTTTATTTGGAATCTGTTTGATTTACGGAGCAATGGGAAGTTTTGACGTTGCCGAAATACACGACAGTTCTTTATCTGCCGAATTACCAATCTGGTTCCCAATTGGAATGGTTTTGATGGTAATCGGAATGTTGTTTAAAATAGCAGCTGTACCTTTTCATTTCTGGGCTCCTGACGTTTACGAAGGTTCTCCGGCTTTAACAACCGCTTTAATGAGTACTTTGGCAAAGGTCATTGCTGTCGCTACTTTATACAAATTAATCAGCGCCTTAAACCTGATTCCATCACTTGACAATCAAGATCTATTACCAACCTTTGAAACTATTGTAGTCGTTATATCAATGGCTTCTATGACTGTGGGTAATATCATGGCGTTGCGTCAGGTAAATGTAAAACGTATGTTGGCTTTCTCTGGTATTTCGCATGCCGGATTTATGTTGATGACTTTATTAACGATTGCTACTTCTGCAGGCGTTTTATTATACTACACAGCAGCTTATGCTTTAGCAGGAATCGCTGCTTTCAGTGTTATTTTATACGTTTGTAAAAATCAGGATAACGAAGACATTACAAACTTCCACGGTTTAGGAAAAACAAATCCGTTATTGGCTGCTATCCTTACAGGTTCTTTATTATCAATGGCCGGGATTCCGATTTTCTCAGGATTTTTCGCTAAGTTGTTCTTATTCAATCAAACTATTCAGTCAGGTCATATTGCTTTGGTAATTGTTGCAGTTATAAATTCAATTATCAGTGTTGGTTATTATTTCAAACTAATTTTAGCCATGTACTCAAAAGAACCAAATGAAGAGCGTACCGGAAAACCATTCCTTATTTATGCGGTTGCGATCGTTTCGATCACTTTAAACATCGTTTTAGGTTTGTTCCCATCCCTAGTATTAGATTTATTGAAATAAAAATTTCAGTCCAAATACAGACCAATCCATCAAGATTATTTTTTGATGGATTTTTTGTTTTAAGGCCACTTCTGCCACAGAAAAATTCATGTTAAAAATTTAACGGAAACAAGTTCTCCTCAAAAAAACTCCCTATATTTGAAGTCAATTAAATGCAATAAAACATGAACTTCAACTCAAATAATCCATTTTTAAGCAACAAGCGTTTTTCATCAAATGCTGTTTCAAAAGCTGAAGGAGTAAATCAGGCACAAATCATTGACTACAATCAGGATATGACTTTGTCAGGTACAATTAATAAGACAGCTATTTTATTTCTAATATTATGCGGAGCCGCTATGGTAACTTGGTGGATGGCTTTTAACGGAATGAACGCGATGTTACCTACTATTGGAGGTGCAATTGTTGCCCTTATTTTAGTAGTAGTTTCAGCATTCAAACCACAGGCCTCTCCTTATTTAGCCCCTGGTTATGCCCTTTTTGAAGGTCTTTTTATCGGAGGAATTTCTGCTATTTTTGAAGCAATGTATCCTGGAATTGTAATCAATGCTGTTGGTGCTACATTAGTCACCTTTTTAGTATGTCTGGGTTTATATAAATTTAAAATCGTCAAAGTAACAGAGCAATTTAAATCAGTAGTTATCGCTGCAACATTAGCCATTGCAACTTACTATTTAATTTCATGGGTGGTCTCTATGTTTACAAGCTTCACTCCTGTACACCAAGGAAATTCTATGATGAGCATCGGAATTAGCGTTTTTGTAATCATCATCGCTGCTTTAAATCTTTTCTTAGATTTTGATCTAATCGAAAAAGGAGTTGAGCAAAAAATGCCAAAATTTATGGAATGGTACGGCGCTATGGGATTAATGATCACATTGGTTTGGTTGTATGTTGAATTCTTAAGATTACTAACAAAAATGTCCAGTAAAAACTAATTTACTTACATAACATATAAAAAGGCCTTTTTGAGTTTTCAAAAAGGCCTTTTTTTTGCTCCCTTCTCAATTTTATAAGATCCATTAGTATCGCATCTTTTCTTCTGTCTTTAAACCAATGCCAGTACGAACATCCCACCCAAAACTATAAACCTGAGTTTAATTATTAAGTCCCTGATTTTTTAAATATTTTAGCTCTCTTGCAAGGTCTTTTCAATTAGCATGCCTTCACAGTCGAGACATTCGTGACATCGATCATTTTAAGTCCGTTATCCACCCTATTCTCCTTTAAAAACGAAAAATCACAT
Organism: Flavobacterium sp. ABG; assembly: GCF_001027725.1. Taxonomy (NCBI): domain Bacteria; kingdom Pseudomonadati; phylum Bacteroidota; class Flavobacteriia; order Flavobacteriales; family Flavobacteriaceae; genus Flavobacterium; species Flavobacterium sp. ABG. Next base: position 253,293 of record NZ_LEKS01000004.1, on the reverse strand, counting down.
TCGCAAAATTGAAAAAGACAATCCTATATAAGCTAAACGAAATCAATAGGCTAGCGATTGATCGGCATTTTATCACCTATTTATTAGCCAAGATTTCATCAATTCGACTCAGAATATCGTTATTTAGTCCATTTCAGATTTATAATTAGTGCGTTTTTTCTTATTTTTAAAAATACCTAGCTGTCTAGCAAAAATGACACGAAATCGTACCGTTTTTTTCAAAAAGCATTTTTACCATAGAATAAAAAAAGTAGTAAAAATAATACTTCAGCGTACATTCAAACCAACATGTAATAAATTACAATTAATGCAATTTATTACATATTACTCATTTAAAACAACCATTCTTTTAATTATTTTCTTTTTTTAAGCAAAATTATTTTGAATATCAAAATTTTATATATTTTTGTGTAATCGATTACAATTAAAATTATAACCGATACTAGAAACCACTTTTTTCCATTTACTAACTATTAAACAAACCATTATGAAAAAAAACCTACTATTTCTGGCCGTCTTTTTTGTAACAATTCAGACTTGGGCTCAACAAGTTCAAATTACCGAATCATCCGGATGGCTCGAATCTGCTTTTGTAAAATGGCGACCTGTTAGCAATGCCCAAAGCTACAATGTCTACTACAGCGGTCAAGGAATCACCGATCAGAAAATCGACGATCAGCTTATTAGAAGTTATGGCAGTTATTTCCGTGCTGACGTTCCTGGACTTAAAGCTGGATCGTACACCTTGAAAGTAAAACCTGTAATTTCCGGAGTTGAAGGAACTGGTAGTACAACAGCCAGTTTAACGGTACTTGCTCAAGACCGAAATGGATTTGCTTTTGACAGTGGAAGAGTTCCCGGAGGCTATAAAATTGATGGAACTCCAAAAGATAATGCTGTCATAGTTTATATCACACAGAACACAAAAAATACCGTTTCTATGAACATCACGGGAGCCAGTACCAATCCTTGTGTTGGGTTGCAAAATATACTGTACGCCATAAAAAAAGGACAAGATACACGTCCCTTTATCTTTCGACTAATCGGGAACATTACCGATATGACCGTAATGGAAGGAGGCGATGTGGTAATCGAAAACGCCAATAATGCCTCTAGTTATCTAACTTTTGAAGGTGTCGGAACAGATGCTGTTGCTAATGGATGGGGAGTACGCCTAAAAGCGGCATCGAACATTGAAGTCAACAATCTGGGCTTTATGAATTGCAACAGCACAGCCGGAGACAACGTTGGAATGCAGCAAGACAATGACCACATTTGGGTGCACAATTGCGACTTGTTTTATGGAAATGCGGGTAGCGATGCTGATCAAATAAAAGGCGATGGAGCTTTAGACAATAAAACATCAACCTATATTACGCTATCCTACAATCACTTTTGGGATAACGGAAAAGCAAGTTTATTGGGATTAAGCGAAGGAACCACGGCAGGTCTTTACATCACGTACCATCACAACTGGTTTGACCACTCTGATTCCCGTCATCCGCGTGTTCGCTATTATTCAGCCCACATTTACAACAATTATTTTGATGGGGTTGCCAAGTATGGATCCGGTTCTACTTTAGGCTCTTCTTTATTTGTAGAAGGCAATTATTTCAGAAACAGTAAACATCCCATGTTAACTTCCCTTCAAGGTACCGATATTTGGGACGAAGCCAATCAGGTCAATAATGCCGGAACAATGGGAACGTTCTCTGGTGAAGCCGGGGGTTCTATTAAAGCATTCAACAATACTTTTGATGCGGATAATGCCACTAACAATATGCGTTTTGTTGCTTATGGCGATACAAATCCATTATACAATATTTCAGGTAAAATCAGTTCTACAACAGACTTTGATGCTTTTGTTGCGACAACAAGAGCGCAAACAGTAAGCAGTAGCGTAGTTTCTAAGTCAGGCGGAAATACGTACAACAACTTTGATACTAATGCTGCTTTTTATGTGAAGAACCTGGCAATAGACCAACCAGCTGCCGCAAGAACAAAAACGGTTCAGTACGCAGGTCGTATTTCCGGTGGAGATTTAAAATGGACATTCAATAATGCAACTGATGATACCTCTTCTCTAGTCATCACAGCATTAAAATCTGCTCTTACAAATTACACCGGTTCTTTAGTTGCTGTACAGGGAGAAGGAACTCCGCCAGCCGGATCACAAACACTAACCTCAACTGCAAATAACAATCAAACGGTGACAACTGGTGCAGCAATTGCATCAATTGTATTCACTTGGGGCGGAACTGCAACAGACGCCACTGTGACTGGTTTACCCGCTTCCGGAATTAGTTTTGTGAAAAACACCACCGCAAAAACGATAACGATTACAGGAACTCCAACTGCGACACTATCCTACTCTATTGCAACAACAGGGACTTCAGGTTCTCCGGCAACGGGATCCGGAACAATTACGGTAAGTACGGGTGGAAGTACCGGAAATGAAATCCATAATTTTACAACCTCCGGAAAAACAAGTTCATTTTATACCATCACCGGAAACATGAATTCAACTTCCGGATCTGTAACTTATAATGGACTAACACTAACTGGACGCTTAAAAATTGAATCCAGCACTTCAATAGCCTATACCACAACAAGTCCCTCTACTCTCACTTTAGTATTTGATTCGAATTTCACAGGAACAGTGAAGATAAACAATGTGTCCTACACTGCAACTGCAGGAATCGTTACTACTACAATTCCAGCCGGAGCTAATACCATAACCAAAGGATCAGTAGCTAATTTATATTATATCAGCACTACTTATAACGGTGGTACATTAAGAATGGTAAAAAACACTAAAACTTCTACTGAAGAACAGAACTTAAACATAGAGCGCACAAAAGTAGTTTTATATCCAAACCCTGTATCCTCTACGTTGTACTTATCAAATGAAAACGTAGAAAAAGTTTTGATTTATAATATGGCAGGAGTTCTAATAAGCACTACTGGAAAAGAGACTGAAAGTATTGACATAAGCCATCTCGTTCCCGGAACTTATCTGGCCAAAATACATACGTCGACTGGTATACTTAATCAAACGATTCTAAAAAAATAAATACTAAACGCATATTTTTCAGAACAAACAAGAAGCTGTCTCACCATTGAGACGGCTTTTTTTGACTGAAGAAAAACTCAAAATTATCTAACACAAAGTTTTAGTGAATCCGCTGCGTACTTAAACCATATGAGTACTATAAGATCATATAAGGATATCACTTAAATATACCTTTTGTAATATGATCAAGCGTATTACAAACCTTGAACATTTTTAAAAAACTTATTATAAACCAATAGCACACCTTAGCTTTACTATCACAAATAAAACATATCGGCAAAACCTGAAACTTGAAACCTGAAACAAAAGAAATAAAAGAAACAAAAAAAAACCGTCTCAACTTAACGAGACGGTTTTTCAAGTAGTATATGAGATAAATAATCTTACAAATCAAATTTTATTCCCTGAGCTAATGGAAGGCTCGTTGTATAATTGATTGTATTGGTTTGACGTCTCATGTAAATTTTCCAGGCATCAGATCCTGATTCACGACCACCACCGGTTTCTTTTTCTCCACCAAATGCACCTCCAATTTCAGCTCCTGAAGTACCAATATTTACATTGGCAATACCACAGTCAGAACCTACTACAGATAAAAATCTTTCGGCCTCACGTAAATTATTAGTCATAATGGCTGATGATAACCCTTGAGCTACTCCGTTTTGAAGATCAATTGCATTGTCTACTTCTCCCGAATATTTTACCAGATATAAAACCGGAGCAAATGTTTCGTGTTGTACAATTTCAAATGAATTTTGAGCCTCGGCAATAGCAGGTTTTACATAACAACCACTTTCGTAACCTTCTCCCGAAAGTACACCACCTTCTACCAAAACAGTACCGCCTTCGGCAACTACTTTATTCAAAGCCTTCGCATACATTTCAACAGCATGTGTGTCGATTAGTGGACCAACATGATTGTTTTCGTCAAGCGGATTCCCGATACGTAATTGTTTGTACGCAGCAACTAACGCATCTCTAACTTTATCGTAAATACTTTCGTGAATAATCAATCTTCTGGTTGATGTACAACGTTGTCCTGCTGTACCAACTGCACCAAAAACGGCTCCTATAACAGTCATCTTGATATCAGCATCCGGAGTCACAATAATGGCATTGTTTCCTCCTAATTCCAATAATGATTTTCCTAAACGTCCGGCAACGGTTTGCGCTACGATTTTCCCCATACGGGTTGAGCCTGTAGCAGAAATTAAAGGAATACGTGTATCAGAAGTTAGTAATTCTCCAATTTTATAATCGCCATTGATCAGGCATGAAATTCCTTCCGGTAAATTATTTTCTTTGATAACCTGTGCCATAATGTTTTGACAAGCGATACCACAAAGAGGTGTTTTTTCTGAAGGTTTCCAAACGCAAACATCACCGGAGATCCAAGCCAGAGCGGTATTCCATGCCCAAACGGCAACCGGAAAGTTGAATGCTGAAATAATACCGACAACTCCTAACGAATGATATTGTTCGTACATACGATGTCCCGGTCTTTCAGAATGCATAGTCAATCCGTGAAGCTGACGTGATAATCCCACTGCAAAATCACAGATGTCGATCATTTCCTGTACCTCTCCATAACCTTCTTGAAGTGATTTACCCATCTCATAAGAAACCAATTTACCAAGAGCTTCCTTATTCGCACGCAATTTTTCTCCAAACTGACGCACAATCTCGCCACGTTGTGGAGCCGGAATTAATTTAAAAGTCTTGAAGGCTGTTGTTGCAGCTTGCATTACTTTTTCGTAATCTGCAGGCGTTGACATTTTTACTGAAGCAATTAACTTTCCGTCAACCGGAGAATAACTTTCTAAAATCTCTCCTGATGAAAAGTTTTGTAAACCTGTCGATGTTCCTTCATTTATCGCTTTGATGCCCAATTTTTCCAGAGCTTCATTCATTCCAAATTGTGATGCTATTGTTGTCATTGTAACTTTTTTAGTTAAAATTGTTATATTTTTATGTAAAGATATTATTTCGAGTTGAATTTTTATTCAATTCAATTGTTAAAATGAAAGTAAATTTAGGGTTAATTACGATCAATAACAGAAATACAAAGCAATTTATTCCTTATAATTGATGAAATTTGCAACAATAAAATTATTCCTATTATGAGATTTCTTCATCCGCTTTATATTTTCCTTATTTTAATTTCTACCAGTGCATTTTCTCAGAAGGAGCAAAAACCTTCTTTTCAAATTGTACCCTTAGGAATAAAAGGCGGTATTGACGAAAAAAACCTTTCTGCCTATTTATTGGCGCCAGCAAGCACAAACGATTTTATCTGTCTTGATGCCGGAACGATAAATGCCGGAATTGAGGAGGCAATTGAAAAGAAAACGTTTAAGATTTCGACTAGCGAAGTATTGCGAAAATACATCAAAGGATATCTTATTTCACATGCTCATTTAGATCATGTCTCGGGTTTAATCATCAATTCACCTGCGGATTCCTCTAAAACGGTTTACGCAACAAAAAAATGCATGGAAATGATGGAAAATCATTATTTCAACGACCAGACCTGGGCAAATTTTGGAGATGAGGGTCCCGGATTTCCTTTGAAAAAATACCACTTTCAAACTTTATCAATTGGGGAGGAAACACCACTTACCAATACCTCAATGACGGTGAAAGCTTTTCCGCTAAGTCATGTTAATCCTTTTGAAAGCACTGCCTTTTTAATCAAAAATGAAGACCACTATGCTTTATATTTAGGAGATACCGGACCGGATGCTGTAGAAAAAAGCAATAATTTACGTGAATTATGGACAGCTATAGCGCCACTAGTCAAAAACAAACAACTGAAAGGTATTCTCATTGAAGTTTCTTTTCCGAATGAACAACCGGACCAATTTTTATTTGGACATCTGACCCCGAATCATTTGATGAAAGAACTTCATCTATTAGAAGAATTATCCGGAAAAGGTACCTTGAAAGGTTTTAAAATTATCATTACCCATTTAAAACCACCGACAAAGAATATTACTAAAATTAAAGAACAACTCAAAATTCAGAATGATTTAGGTCTTCAACTTATTTATCCGGAGCAAGGGAAAAAGATTATTTTGTAAGTTTATTTTTATAAATTAGCCAAATAAATTATTCTCGATGAAAATTATTTGGTCTGAAAAAGCAAAATACAGCTTTCATAGTATTCGAAATTATATTGAGATATGCTGGTCTCCTTTGATTGCAAAAAAATTCACCAATGATGTTTTGCGTGTAAACAACTTACTAGAAAAAAATCCTCACTTAGGAAAGTACAGAGCAGATTTAGAATGTCGCGAAATAGTAATTTCCAAACAAGTTACTTTGTATTATGAAATACAAGAAGGTTATATTCAATTAATTACTTTTTGGAATAATCGTCAACAGCCTATAGAAATTCTGGATTTGTAGATTTAAATTAATTTTTTACTTCTCAATTCTTCCAACATTTCTTCATGTGTTATAAAGTTTCCATTCTTTAAATCACGCTTCCCTTGTTCTATGTCAGCTATTAATTCTAACCTAAAATTTTCCTCTGGCGAAAGAATCTTTGCTATCGATAACATTTCATCTGGGGTAAACGTCTGCGTTTTTAATTTTCGATAAAATGTTGGGCTAGGAATACCAATCTGTTCAATAACATAATTCTTTTTGAAGGGAGAATTATTCAATACATCTTCCAGATTAGCAACGATGCTTTTATATGTGATAATTTCTTGTATCATTTTTGATTGTTTAATATTTCATTTTTCAATGTAAATATACTCAAAAACGACACACTATATCATAAACCTAACAGGTTTTTTAAACCTAACAGGTTTTTTAAACCTGTTGGGTTAAAGTAAATTTATTTTTTAGCTATAAATCTGGGATCGGACTCCATTACAGTCCCGCATTTATCACAGGTTCTTAATGATTCTGAATTATAAAAATGCTCAAAATGAGGCAGGAAATCTTTCTCTATATTATGCAATTCAAAATGTACTTCATACAATTTATGATTGCAGTTATCACAATGCCAAAGCAAACCGTCTGTATACCCTTTTCCGGCACGTTTGCGTTCGATCACCAGACCTATAGAACCTTCTGAACGAACAGGAGAATGCGGAATCTTTGCGGGATGCAAATACATATCACCGGCATTCAAAACCATTTCTTTACGTTCGCCATCTTCCTGAATCACCACTTTTATACTGCCTTCCAGCTGGTAAAAAAGTTCTTCCGTTTCATTGTAATGATAATCTTTTCGGGCGTTTGGCCCTGCAACAACCATAACGATATAATCACCGGAATCAACATAAAGATTTTTGTTTCCAACTGGTGGTTTCAATAATTGACGATTTTCTTCAATCCATTTTGTGAGGTTGAAAGGTTTAGCTATTGCCATTTTTTTGAGGTACTAAGTTTCTAAGATGCTAAGTTATGGAAAAGTTTTCAGTTCGCGGTGTCGGTAGAGATGGACTGCAGTCAATCTCTACTGCCCATCTCTACTGTCCACCTCTACTGCGAATTTACCTCTTTAATCAAATAAATATAAACCGGAAAATGATCACTAAAACCTACTTCTGTCAAGGAATGTCGCAATGGATATCCCCTATATTTTCCAGAGCTTTGAACGATATACGACCTTCTAAAAATACCGGCTTTCCAGAATTTAAAAGAGGCGAAATCAGGCCGTATCAAAGGTTCTGAAATTATAATCTGATCGAAAATATCCCAAGAGTCTCTGAAGGCAAGTGTGCCCATCCCTTTATTAAACATTTCTTCAAATGGGTTAAAGACTCCAAATTCAGGAACCTCCCCTTTTTTTGCCTTTGCACCTAAGGCAACTTTTATGCTTTTATTGTATGGCCCATCGTTAAAATCCCCCATTGTTATAATCTTGGCATTTGGGTTTATTTGCTGTAGTGAATCGATAATTTTCCGATTAAGTCTGCCGGCTGCTTCCCTATATTTACCGGAGACTTCTTCTCCACCCCAACGGGATGGCCAATGATTGACAATAATACTTACTTCTTCCTGTTCTAAAAATCCTGTAACTAAAAGCTGGTCTCTTGTAAAAACACGATTGTTCCCGACTGTTGTGTTTATTTCTTCTTCTGACTCCTTACTCTCTTCTTTTTCCACAGCAGTACTATCCCCATAGATATACAACGGAATACTGGAAAATGAAGTTGGTCTGAAATACTTCTTCTGAAACAATAAAGCCACATCGATTCCGCGTCTGTCCGGCGAATCAAAATGAATGATTCCGTAATCATATTGTTGTAATTTTGATTCCTTTATTAAATCCTCCAGGACTCCCCTGTTTTCAATTTCAGCCGCTCCTATTAAGGTTGGCGTATTTGTATTCTCCGGTGTTCCGATTTCAGATAAAACCCTCGCCAGATTTTTTAGCTTTTGGCGGTACTTTTCATTTGTCCAATTTTGAATTCCGTTTGGAGTCCACTCATCATCATTTCTTTCCAAATCATTTATCGTATCGAAAAGATTTTCCAAATTATAAAAAGCTACCGTATGGATTCTATACTTTTTAGATTGACCGAATAACGTAACGATACAGAAAAAAAGAATCAAAAAAGATTTACCCATTGTTATTTATATACTTTTTAAGAACTTCAAAAGTACAAAATAAAACCATTATTTGTAAGCAATTTCCTGTATTTATGTTTTCTGAAATACTTATATTTGTCAATCACATTAATACACCAAGCAAAGTAAACTATGAACTTAAAGAGCTTTCAATACACAAAGAGGCGTTTTGTTATTTGTAAAATCGTAATTCTTACTTTTGCTTTACAATCATTCACCTGTCAATCCCAACAAAACATGATCACACCACCTTATCTACAAAAAGGAGATACCATAGCTATTCTGGCAACTGCCCGAAAAAACATAGATGACAATCTTAAACCTACTATAGATTTATTACATAGTTGGGGTTTAGAGGCTGTAATAGGAAGCACCATTGGTCTTGATGTCAATCAATTGGCCGGAACTGATGAGCAACGTGCTGCCGATTTTCAAAAACAATTAGACAATCCTAACATTAAGGCAATTTGGTGCGTTCGTGGTGGATACGGAACTGTCAGAATGATTGATCTTTTAGATTTTACCAAATTCAAACAACACCCCAAATGGATTGTTGGTTTTAGCGATGTTACGGTTTTACACAATCATTTGAATACAATGGGATATAAATCGATTCACGGCGTGATGCCTGTAACTATTCCGCGTGCTACTCCTGATGCGATTAGCACAATGAAATCAGCTTTGTTTGGTGAACCTCTTTCCTATACTGTTGCTCCTGATGCGATGAATCGTTTCGGAAAAGCAACAGGAGAATTAGTAGGCGGAAATCTCTCTATTCTATACAGTTTATTAGGTTCACAATCTGCTATAGACTGCAAAGACAAAATTTTATTTATTGAAGACTTAGACGAATATCTTTATCATATCGATCGCATGATGATGAACTTAAGACGCAACGGTTGTATTGAAAACCTGAAAGGAATTATTGTTGGTGCCATGACCAAAATGAAAGACAATGAAGTTCCATGGGGGAAAAATGCCGTAGAAATTGTAGATGATGTTACTAAAAAATACAATATACCGGTAATTTTTAATTTTCCGGCCGGTCATATTCGCGACAATAGGGCTTTGATTATGGGAAGTACCATAACAATTGATGTCAATGCGTCCGGAAGTACTGTTGTTTTTGACAAATAAGTTAGACAAACACGTATCGGTGTCAAACCAGCAAAGTTTAAACCATATAAGTGATGTAAGTTCATTTAACTAAACTTATATTTTCTCACCTTAATTACATGGTTTAAAAAACAAGAGATAGAATGATGTCAATGCGTCTGGAAGTACTGTGGTTTTTAACAAATAAGTTCCACAAACATAGCACTGTGTAAAACTAGCAAAGTTTAAACCATATAAGTAATGTAAGAAAATATAAGTTTAGCTTAAATGAACTTACATTACTTATATGGTTAAAAAAAAATAAGAGATTGAAAAATGGCAAAACACAACGAACTTGGAAAAAAAGGGGAAGAACTTGCTGTAGAGTTTCTCTTAGAAAACGGCTATGAAATCCTCGATCGAAATTGGACATTTCAAAAGGCAGAAATAGATATAATTGCTCAAAAAGAAAACATTTTAGCCATAATTGAAGTCAAAACAAGATCGAGTATAGATTTTGGTTTACCGCAAGAATTTGTCAAACCAAAAAAAGTTCAGCTGCTCGTAAAAGCAGTAAATGCCTACATAAACGATAGGGAAATAGATTCTGAAGTTCGTTTTGACATCATCGCAATCCATAAAAAAGGGGAATCATTTGCAATTGAACATCTTACAGACGCTTTTTATCATTTTTAACATAATTTTTACTTGTTATAATTGTAACAAATTGTTTTTTTATTTATATTTGCGCAGATTTATAACACCACAATTAACTAAACCAACCCAATTAAGTTACCCAAAAACAATTAAAAAATTATGAAAACCGTTTCTTCAATTGTCGAAAATTACATTAAAACAAAACCTTTTTTATTGAACGCTTTATCGCTGGGAATTATTAATCTTACTTCGCTTTCACGGAATATCATGACCGAGTTGGAGAGTGAATTTGGCAAAGAAGTAAAACAAGGCGCTGTTGTAATGTCACTTAAACGACTTACCGAAGAATTAGATTTTAAACTGAATCATAAAATCAACAAAGTCATCAAGAATATTGGCGAAATTACAGTTCGTTCCGAATTAACGGACTATACTTTTGCAGCCTCAGAAACTGTTTTAAACAAACAAGCGGATCTGATTTCTGATATTAATGTGTTGTCTGATATTTTTTATACTTCATCTCGTGGTGTAAACGAAACTAATATCGTAGTAAGCAGCAGTGTTAATCATTTGGTTGAAAAACACTTCATACGTGAAAAGCTGATTCAGAAATTAGATAATTTAGCTTCAATTACAGTAAAGCTTCCTAAAGAAAATATTGTTGTTCCGGGTATTTATTACTTTATTTTTCAACGCTTGGCTTGGGAAGGAATTATCATTAATGAGGTTATCTCAACTTCAAATGAATTTACTATTTTAGTTGGAGAAGATCAGGTTGATGTTGCCTTTAAAGTAATTAAAGATCTTAAAAATTAATCCCATAGAATCATCCGATTCTTTTTTATACATCCTTTTATCTTTCCATCTAAACGAAAGATAAAAGGATTTTTTATTCCCAAACAGTGCTATAAAGCCCGTATTTTAAAGAACTCTAATAAGAATATTCTCAAAAACCTGCTTTGTAATTGTTAATTTTTAGAAACACAATCCCTAAACTCATCGATCAAAAAACGGGTTCGCCCTTAGTTTTAGCGACACTCCACACAAAAACATTAAAAAAAAGAAGAATTATATTTTTTTACGCACAATTTTTTAAGAATAATATTTTTATATATTTGTTAACGCATTAACAGAATTAATTATTCAAAACTACAACGAAAAAAATCGTTCGTTTTTGAATAGCAGTATAAAGAAGATTTGTTTAAGAACCGGAAATCGTACGAATATCAGGATTACCCTATTCAGAAACCCGGTATCGCTATAAATACAATCAGAAGTCAAACAGACAAAGTAGTATACTTCAGGCTTCTGATCAAACTGTCTAGACCAAAAAACCACTTTTAACCAATCAAATCACTCTTTTCGGGGTGATTTTTTTTCGCCACGAATTGCACGAATTTTAAGATTAAGTCAAAAAAATGTGGCGCATTAAGAATTAAACATCACGCAGATTTCGCAGAAAGTAATGATAAAAAAATATCCAAAAATTGATTTTCCTTCTTCTTTAATAATATACATAAAGTGTCTTGCCATTATCTGAAGTTAAATCACCCCAAGATGTCGCCGGTTGTACTTGACTAATCGGGTAGTTGTCAGCATTATAAACAAATTCATTTACAAGAGGTGGATAAGATTCAGAAAACTTTGTAGAAACAAGATTATTCGAAGAAGTTACATCTACAGAAATAGGATCAATAGATCGAAGATAATAAAGGCTGTCATAAAAGCTTCTTCCACTGTAGTATATAGGATTCTTTTTGTTATCATAACTATACTCAATGGCTCGATTTGGAGCTCCATTACTACCCTTACGATAAACAATCTTCACTATATTATTGTTATGATCATATTTCAACTCTGCAACTGATGAGTTTTTATAGGCCTCTGAAGGCTCAATGCGAACTATTTTAATAATTCTACCTTTGCCATCTGTATGCAGCTCCGAAAATACTTTTTTTGAAAAACCATGCTGCTTTGTAACAACAATTTTATTCGGCAAATAACTAAATAAGACACAATCCTCAACACCGTCAATGACTTTAATCAATCTATTCTTATTATCATATTTATAGGTTTTCTTCTGTCCACCGATTAACGTGGACGAAAGCCTTCCTTTATAATCATATTCATAATTATCTACTTCCAAAATTCCATTTGGAAAATGATTAAAAACTTTCCTCATAAGGCCTTTATCATATTCAATAAAGGTGGAATGTCCGTTTCCATAAATCATAACTTTCAATAATCCATTATTTGAAACTTCTCCAGAATCATCCGAACTACATCCGGAAAAAACAATAAGCATTAACAAGCAAAAAAAATTAATCTTCCCTTTCATTTATTTTTAATCTATTTAAATTTTGAATCTATTCTTCAAGCAATTCCATTAATTCCAAAGCCCTTTTGGTGGATTTTACATTTTCAAAAGTCAATAAAAGCCTTAAGCCGTTGGGAGTTTGCTTTTCTTTCATTTGGCAAAGATTACTATGTGTTTGCACAAATTTTATAACCTTATGAAAACGTTTGGATTGATAATAATCGGACTGTTGGTCTGAAACAAAATAACCAATCATTTTGCCTTTTTTCATGACCAGTTTCTCTATACCTACACTTGTGGCGATCCATTTGATGCGAATACTATTCATCAATGCATTGGCACGTGGAGGCATCGGTCCGAAACGGTCAATTAATTTATTTTGAAAGACAACCAGTTCTGCTTCATTTTTCACAGCACCAAGCTCGTTATACAAACTCAAGCGCTCTGTAACATTATTAATATATTCATCCGAGAACAACAACTCAAAATCGGTATCAATTTGTAAATCTTTTACATACTCCTTGGTTTCGATATCATTTTCTTCCGGATACAAATCTTTGAATTCGTTTTCTTTTAATTCTTCGATCGCTTCATTCATGATTTTCTGATAGGTATCGAAACCAATTTCATTAATAAAACCACTTTGTTCCCCACCTAATAAATCTCCCGCACCGCGAATTTCAAGATCTTTCATGGCAATATTAAATCCACTTCCAAGTTCACTAAACTGCTCTAGCGCCTGAATACGTTTACGGGCATCATCCGTCATTGACGAATAGGGCGGGCAGATGAAATAACAAAATGCTTTTTTATTGCTTCGTCCTACTCTACCACGCATTTGATGCAAATCCGACAATCCGAAGTTGTTGGCATTATTGATGAAAATTGTATTGGCATTTGGTACATCTAAACCACTTTCAATGATGGTAGTTGCAACTAAAACATCAAAATCTCCATTCATAAAGCCCAGCATCAATTCTTCAAGTTTTGCCCCTTCCATTTGTCCGTGACCGATTCCGACTCTGGCATTTGGAACCAAACGCTGAATCATTCCGGCCACTTCTTTAATGTTTTCGATTCTGTTGTTGATGAAGAAAACCTGTCCGTTTCGCTGAATTTCATACGAAATTGCATCACGAATAATTTCTTCATTAAAACCAACTACATTGGTCTCAATCGGATAACGATTGGGTGGCGGTGTTGTGATTACTGACAAATCACGTGCTGCCATTAACGAAAACTGCAATGTTCTCGGAATTGGCGTTGCTGTTAATGTCAATGTATCTACGTTTGCCGCTATCGTTTTGAGTTTGTCTTTTACGTTAACTCCAAATTTCTGTTCCTCATCTACAATCAATAAACCAAGGTCTTTAAATACCACATTTTTGTTGACCAGCTGATGTGTTCCGATTACAATATCCAATTTCCCTTCGGCTAATTGTTTTAAGGTTTCTGCCTTTTGTTTGGCAGTTCTGAATCGGTTTAAATAACCAACAGAAACCGGCATGTCTTTTAGTCGCTCTGTAAAAGTGCGGTAATGCTGGTACGCCAAAATAGTGGTCGGAACCAGTATAGCCACTTGTTTACTATTGTCAACGGCTTTAAAAGCAGCACGAATCGCTACCTCCGTTTTACCAAAACCAACGTCACCACAAACCAGTCGGTCCATCGGTCTGTCGCTTTCCATATCGGCTTTTACCTCTGCTGTTGATTTGGTTTGATCGGGTGTGTCTTCGTAGATAAAAGAACTCTCTAATTCGTTTTGTAGATAACTGTCCGGCGCAAACTGAAATCCTTTTTCCAAACGTCGTTTTGCATACAACTGGATTAAGTTGAATGCTATATGTTTGACACGTGCCTTGGTTTTTTGTTTTAAAATCTTCCAGGCGTTCGATCCTAACTTATAAATTTTAGGCGGCGTTCCGTCTTTTCCATTGTATTTTGAAATTTTGTGAAGCGAATGTATGCTCACATACACTATATCATTATCGGCGTAAACCAACTTTATGGCTTCCTGCGTTTTTCCTTCTACCTGAATTTTCTGCAAACCGCCAAACTTTCCAATTCCGTGGTCGATATGTGTAACGTAATCTCCAACAGAAAGTGCTGTAAGCTCCTTTAACGTAATATTCTGCTTCTTAGAATAGCCGTTTTTGATATTGAATTTATGATAACGCTCAAAAATCTGATGGTCTGTATAGGCCGTAATCTGATTCTCTTCGTCAATAAACCCTTGATATAACGGCAGTACAATGGTATGATATTGTTTTCTGATGTTCTCCGAATTAGCCTCATCCAAGGTTTCAAAAATATCATGGAAACGTTTGGCCTGCGTTTCATTTGAGCAGAATAAATAATTTTTATATCCGTTAAAATGATTGTCGCTCAGATTATTCAACAACAAATCAAACTGTTTGTTGAAAGAAGGCTGTGGCTGTATATGAAATTCGAAACTTTTTGTTGTTTTGAAAACAGGTTTTGAAGCCAATTCTACAATTGAGAAATCTAAAGCTCTTTTTATAAATGCGGACTGGTTTAAGAACAGTTGTTCGGGAGTCGCATGTTTTATTTCTCCGGAAAGTTTTTCGAAAGCTTCTTCCGCTCTGGCAAATTGTTTGTCTAACTGAGAAAAAAGTCCTTCTGTATTCTGAATAAAAAGTACCGTTTTTTCTGCAATATAATCCAGGAAACTTTCTCGGTTCTCCTGAAAAATCTTGTTTTCCACATTCGGAATAATCGTGATTTTTTTATGGGTTTCAACCGACAACTGTGTTTCCACATCAAAACTTCGAATGCTGTCTACTTCATTCCCGAAAAACTCAATGCGATAGGGGTGATCGTTCGAAAAGGAGAATACATCAACAATTCCTCCACGAACCGAAAATTCACCGGGTTCGGTAATAAAATCAACTCTTTTAAATTCGTATTCAAACAAAACTTCGTTAATAAAATCTATAGAAATTTTATCATTCAAAGCGACTTTGAGTGTGTTTTTATCCAGTTCTCTTCTGGTTACTACTTTTTCAAAAAGAGCTTCGGGATAGGTCACAATTACCGCCGGTTTTTTGCGGGAATTAATTCGGTTTAAAACCTCAGCACGCAATAAAACATTAGCATTATCGGTCTCTTCAATCTGATAGGGACGACGAAACGAACCGGGATAGAACAAAACATCCTGTTCGCCAATCATTTGTTCTAAATCGTTCAGATAATATGCCGCTTCTTCTTTGTTGTCTAAGACAATCAAAAAAGGCAATTCTGTTTTCTTAAAAACACTTCGGACTACAAATGAAACTGCCGATCCCAGCAATCCGCTCAGATGCATTTTTACTTGATTTTGCTCTAGTAATTGTGTGGCAATCTGCTGACTTTTAGGCAAATTGTCATACGTAGTATATAAGGCGTTTTTACTCAACTTTAGGTAAATTTGGATCTATAATTGCGTTCGGGATAGCACGTGTTGTGTCTAACATTTTCAGAAAATCGGCTTCTCCTTCCTCTTTTGGAATCTTCGCTTTTTCGACAACTTTATCCATTTGTCGCTCTAACGACACCAACTCTTTATTGATATCTCCAATTAGAAACGTCACTTTATCATCCGGAATTGTGCTCAGGTGAATGTACAAATCCATCATTTTGATTTTAGTAATCAAAATTGAAATTCTGCTTTTTATCTGAGGTTGATTAAATTGTGCGGGAATATTATTGTTTAAAAGCATTGCTTTCTTAGCTATCGCTTCTGATTTTTTCTGAAACGCTCCAATTGTCTTCCTTGGCTTTTCTCCGATTTCCTTTAAAAAGTCACGCCATTCAGTCCACACAACTCTATTTTGTTCAGAGACTTCGTTGATGGGTTCATCTATAAAAGCCCAGCCTTTATTGATGTTATTGAATATGGCTTCCTTTTTTTTAGCTTCTTTTTCATAGGCTGCACGACGTTTTTCATCTTCACCCTGACATGAATTCAGTACAAAAATCAAAAGTAGAAAAAGAGATATTTTATATTTCATTTGGTAAAACATTAAGCTACAAAGTTACAAAGTAAATTTACAATTACGAACTCTGTTTTTCGTCTCAAATCATATAAAATTGTGCGCTTTTTTTGCCACGAATTTCACGAATTGGCACGAATTATTTTTTTGCCACAGATTTCACTGATTAAGCGGATTTCTTTAAAGAAAAATACACAAGTGAAAAATCATTCTTATCCTTTTAATCTGTGGCTAACCAAATCCCAATCCATATAGAGCACTGGTCTTTCTTGCCACAGATTTCACTGATTAAACGGATTTCTTTAAAGAAAAATACACAAGTGAAAAAATCATTCTAATCCTTTTAATCTGTGGCTAACCAAATCCCAATCTATATAGAGCACTGCCTTTTTTGCCACTGATTTCACTGATTAAAGGGATTTCTTTAAAGAAAAATACACAAGTAAAAAATCATTCTAGGCTTTTTAATCTGTGGCGATTTTCTTCTCGTCAATACCTTTTTTACGGAGAATAACCCAACAAAGAAACTTCGTTATTGTTAAATTTATAATTTGTATTGTCAAAAAACATATTTATTTGCGAAAACGTTATATTTGTATCTCTAAAAAAATTAACACATGAATCCAAAAATCTTGATCATTGGCGCTTGCGGTCAAATTGGGACTGAACTGACTCAAAAATTACGTAAATTGTATGGAACAGAAAATGTAATTGCTTCTGACATCCGGAAATTAAATACTGATGTTGTTAATTCAGGGCCTTTTGAAGTGGTCAATGCTTTAGATTTTAATCAAATTGAACATTTGGTTGAGTTACATAAAATTACCGATGTTTATTTAATGGCGGCACTTTTATCGGCTACAGCTGAGAAGAATCCGGCATTTGCATGGGATTTGAATATGAACTCTTTGTTTCATGTTTTAAATTTAGCTAAGGCAAAAAAAATTCAAAAAGTTTTCTGGCCATCAAGTATCGCTGTTTTTGGACCAACAACTCCAAAAGAAAACACCCCTCAATATACCGTAATGGAACCTTCTACGGTTTACGGAATTAGCAAACAAGCAGGAGAAAGATGGTGCGAATATTACCATAACATTTATGGTGTTGATGTTCGCAGTATTCGTTATCCGGGTTTAATCAGTTGGTCTACGCCTCCGGGTGGTGGTACTACCGATTATGCAGTGGATATTTTTTACAAAGCGATTTCAGATAAAAAATACGAGTGCTTTTTATCTTCAGAAACAAAAATGCCAATGATGTATATGGATGATGCGATTGATGCTACTATAAACATTATGAAAGCACCGGTTGAAAAAATCAAAATTCATTCCTCTTATAATTTAGCTGCGATGAGTTTCACACCAACCGAAATCGCTGCTGAAATTAAAAAACATATTCCGGAATTTGAGATTACTTACAATCCTGATTTCCGTCAAAAAATTGCAGACAGTTGGCCTGCGAGTATTGATGACAGCTCTGCCAGAGAAGACTGGGACTGGAAACATACTTTTGATTTAGAGTCAATGACAAAAGATATGCTGGAGCATTTGGGATAAACCCAAGCGCTTTTTTACCTCTATAAGCATGTTATTTTAAAAGAAAATCCTTTTAGAATAACATGCTTATTTTTTTTACAAAATGTTTCTTAATTAAAAAATACGAATTGTAGAATTTCTTACATTTGATCTGTTTTTAACAAACTAATTAACCAAACCCTTACACAAAGGAAAAAAAACCGTTAGATTTATGACAAATTCGTTAAATCCTATTCAGGAAGACAAAAGAACCGCTATTGTTGATATTTTAAGAGGATGGGCTTTACTAGGTGTTGCCATAGGAAACTATGTCGATTTTCGCTACATCGGGCTAGACCGTTTTATTCAAAAAAAAGGCGCTTTTTCTGAAGTAATAAGCTTTTTTAATTTAACCTTTTTTTCTGCCAAATCCTGGACTTTATTGAGCATTTTATTTGGATACGGTTTTGCAATACTTATAAATAATGTTGCAGAAAAAGGCAAAAATCCTGTTTCTTTTTTCTGCTGGCGAATGTTTATTCTTTTTGCTTTTGCTTTTGTAAATTCTGCTTTCTGGCTTGGAGATATTTTAAAAGACTATGCTTTTTTAGGTTTATTTCTTTTGCTCTTTTATAGAAGTTCCCCTAGAACAATTCTTACAAGCAGCATCGTTCTTTTAGTATTCATTCCGTTTCTTACGGCCTACATTAATAGTATAAAACAAACATTACCCGATGTACAGTCTACTGCCAAATACTTAAAATTATTTTATTCTGATAATTGGCTCGATGTATTCCAATTCAATTTACTGGGAACGTATTATCAGGAAATGATTAATTTGCCTTATGCAATTACCGTCCACGTTGTGATGTTTGCCCTGATGCTTTTGGGATTTTATGCCCAAAAAATCAACTTTTTTAATCGTTTACCTGAATTAAAGAAATCTTTAAAAAGAACCCTTATCATCACGTTCTTTTTAGCAATTGCTTCCGGTATTCTTTTCCAAATCTTCCTTAAACAAACAGTCGTTTTTACTTATTTTAATCCTGTTTTTTGGACCATAATAAGTACAATGTTGTTTATAGCATCCGGAATTTGTTTGCTCTATACAAACGGAAAACTAAAAACGGTCTTCAACTATTTCAGGGTTAGTGGCAAAATGACTTTAACCAATTATCTGATGCAAAATATTATTGCCTTTTTTCTATTTTCCGGAGCTGGCTTCAAAATTTACAATACTTTACCGTACTGGTTTTACTTTTTCTTAGCGATTTTTGTGTTTACAATTCAGTTATTCATAAGCAAATGGTGGCTTGACAGATACAATTATGGCCCCGTTGAATGGCTGTGGAGAGTGTTGAGCTATAGAAAGATGTTTCCGCTAAAAAAGACCATACAAAGCGAAACGATAACAAATGTAAAACCCATTTTATAGATTTACTCTTAAAAGAAAAAGCCCTTAAAAAAAATTTTTTTTAAGGGCTTTCTTTATTTAATTCAGTAAATTATTTTACTTCATAAACATTATTTGTTGCTTTTACATCGGCCATTAATCCGCTTGGATCAATTGTGATTTTTTTAATTGCAGCTTTGTTTTTGTCTATTGTAAAACTATAGTTTGACATTGCCCAAGCCCAATCTTCCAAAACAGTTCTTTTTACGTTTGGATTCGGATTTGGTTTAATGTAATTCATCATTCTTAATGGAATGTAGAAACTCTCTGTTGTACCATCTGTATATTCAACTGTTAAGTCAAGAGGCATTGGCATTCTTCCGATTCTTTCTAAAGAAACGGTTGTTTTTCCAGCATTATCAGCTACATCTTTTATTCCGTAGTCAATTGTATTTGTTGTTTCTGCCCAGTCAATCAAATACCAGTCCAACTCAGCACCGGATACTCTCTCTGCTGTTCTTTTGATATCATTTGGCGTTGGGTGTTTGAATTTAAAATCATTGTAATATCTCTTTAAAGTCGCATCTAAATTCTCCTGACCAATTACATAAGCTAACTGCGAAAGAAAGATACTTCCTTTTACATAAGAAGAGATACTGTAAGGTCTGTTCTCATCATAACGGTCACCATGAGTGGTTTGTGGCTGCTCTTTTCCTGATGAAACTAAGCTGTAATACGCATTATAGTTTCCTTTAAACGGATTTACTTCTTTTTTATCTCCAGCCAATTCATTCAAAGCACTGTCTTCAATGTAAGTTGTAAAACCTTCATCCATCCATGGGTGTTTTGATTCGTTTGAAGCTAAAATATGTTGAAACCAGGAATGTCCTAATTCGTGTGTTGCCGTTCCCAGAATTCCTTCAAGAGTTCCGTTTCCTAACATTAAAGTACACATCGCATACTCCATTCCACCATCACCTCCTTGAATAAAGGAATATTGTTTGTAAGGATAAGCCCCAACTCTCTGATTATAGTAATCCATTACTTTAACCATTAACGGCTCCAGTTTTTTCCAGTTCTCTGCTACTTTCGGATTGTTTTTGTAGAAGAAATGCAAATCAACATCATTTGGTCCTTTTACAATATCATGAATATAGTTTTTATCAGCTGCCCAGGTAAAATCATGCACGTTTGGTGCAATAAAATGCCAGGTTAACGTTTTTGCTTTTTTAGGATATACTACTGTTACACCTGCATCTTCGTAACCGTGTCCGATTTGGTTTTTGTCCTGAAGATATCCGGAACCTCCAACTGTATACTCTTTATCAATTGTAATTTTCACATCAAAATTACCCCACACACCGTGAAACTCTCTCGCGATATAAGGATCTGCATGCCAGCCTTCGAAATCAAATTCGGCTAATTTAGGATACCATTGTGACATTGACAATTCGATTCCTTCCGTGTTATTTCTTCCTGTACGACGCACCTGAACCGGAACTTGTCCGTCAAAATCTAACGTAAAAGTTGATTTAGAATTCGGCAAAATTGGCTTCGCCAGTGTTACTTCCAAAATAGTTCCGGAAGTTCTGGTTTGAGCGGTAACACCATCTTGTTTAAAATTAGTAACTTTTAAATACCCTACTTCGTTTGGTTTTAAAGTTTCAATTCGGCTTTGCTTTGTTTCTTTACCATCGGCACTTTTTACTTTATTCACCATTCTTCCGTCCGGATCTTTAATAAAATGCAAACGAGCATCCATTTCACTTCCGGGTTGAAATGCATTCAGAAATAAATGATAGAATACTTTTTTTAATGTATCGGAAGAATTATTGGTATAAACCAATTCTTGCTTCCCTTTATACTGATAGTTTTTTACATCCATCGAAACCTCCATTTTATAATCGGCATGTTGTTGCCAGTATGGAGCGCTTTGTGCAAAAGCTGAGTTTAAACCCAAACTCAAAAAAGATAATAGAATAATTTTATGCATATTCAATAAAATAGAAAATGGAAGAGTCTTCACTCTTCCATCGGATTAGTAATTTATGTTTTTATTTTTTTGACATTTTTTCTGCCATTAATAAAGCGTTATAAGCGTTTACCATTTTGGCTGTTTTAGAAGATTCAGCAGATGAAACCGGCACTGGTTTTTGACTCGGATCCGGGTTTTCACCTAAAACTACCATTGATGGGAGAGCAACTCCTGATTCCATCAAAATATGTTTTACTTGTGAAGCTTTTAATTTTGGATAATAAGAACGGATCAAAGCAGCAACTCCCGCAGCATTTGGCGAAGCCATTGAAGTTCCTTGCAGATACTTGTATTTGTTATTAGGAACTGTTGCGTAGATTTCTTCACCCGGAGCAAAAACGTCAACGTTTATTTTTCCGAAATTAGAGAATCCTGCGATTACATTTTGTCCGTATTCTTTATTGATCGCACCAATTGTAATAACATTATCCGCAAATTCTTTTATATTGTCTTGAGAGTCATTCGGGTAATTGATGTTTTTTGTTTCATCAATATTGTAACCGTCATTACCTGCAGCATGAACAATTAATACATCTTTTTTAGCGGCATATTTTATAGCCTCGTACACCCATTCTTTATGAGGAGAGAAACTTTTCCCGAAACTTCCGTTAATTACTTTTGCACCATTGTCAACAGCATAACGAATTGCCAAGGCAATATCTTTATCATACTCATCTCCATCAGGAACGGCTCTAACCGTTAAGATTTCAACATTGTTGGCAACACCGTCTCCACCTAAATTATTACCTCGAACCTGCGCGATAATACCCGCAACGTGTGTTCCGTGAAGGGCTTTTTCTTTATCAGGACCAAAAACTACGTTATTACCATACTTTGTGTTTTTGATGTCTTCCGGATTATCTCCTACCACTTTTCTTCCGTCAAAATCTTTATTCAGATTGTAATTGAATTGATCGTAAACCTGCTCTCTGTAAGCTTCCAACTCTTCTTCCGGATCAAAAGTTGGTCCTGCATTGGTAAAAATCTGTGTCATGATATTTTTACTCAACACTATTTTTTCGTCTGTTGAAGTAATCGTGCTTAAATCTTCCAACTTGTAAGTCGTCTTATTTAAAGCTTTTTTTATTGTATTGTGAACGTCCAACAAATAATCAACCTGTTGTTTGTCCTGCAAAAGTTTTTTAGATTTTTCTTCGTATTGCGCCAATGCATTTTTGTATTCCGCAGATCCGTCATCTCCTTTTTTAACAACACGAGTCATTTCAAGATTTTCATGTACGGCATCCCCAAGGAAATTCCATCCATTAATATCATCAATAAAACCGTTTTTGTCATCATCAATTCCATTACCCGGAATTTCTTTAGGATTGGTCCACACCATTCCTTTCAGGTCTTCGTGTTCGATGTCTACACCGGAATCCACAATACCTACAATTACTTTTTTACCAGTTTTTCCTTGTAGCAACTCCGCATAAGCTCTGTCGACACTCATTCCTGCAATAGTATCTTTTACTAAATCAAGATGGCTCCATCTTTTTAAATCATTCTCAGAAACCGGAGCTTTTTTTACAATAACCAAAGGTGTTGTAATGGCTGCTTTAGGAGTAGAAACTTGTGCTTGTAAAGTTGCACTACAACCTGCTAAAACAAGTAATGCAAAAGCAGATAACGTATTTGATTTTATAGGACTCATGTAATCTATTTTAATATAAAAGTTAAAAGTTGCGACTAAATTATGCTTTTTTGTTGCAAAAAACTAACCATTAACACTGCCTTATGATTTTTTAGTGGTTATCTGTTTATAAATGTGTACTTTTCGTGTGTTTTAATATTGTTTTTTGAAAAAAAATTAATACGGGTTTCCGTAATAAAACCCAATCTAATTTGTATACTTGCATTTCCAAAATACTAAAACCTATCTATGAAAACAAAACTACTTTTATTCTTGGTATTAGCCCATTTTTCTATTTATGCACAAATAAATTTAGTCTCCAATGGGGAATTTGAAAACTGGACAAACAGCAAAACATTGCCGGGCTGGACGATCGAAAACAATGTTAGTCAGAACACTACCGACTTCTGGAGGGGCGCTAACAGTATAAAACTATCCTTTCTAAACAACACTTTAATTCCGAAAATTACAACTCAAGTTCCCATGAGTGCCGGAATTACCTATACAATAAAGTTTAAATACAAATATTTAAGCAGTAACTACAATAATGCGCACCCTATTGTCCTGAATATTAGCAAAAATGGAAGTTCGACAACACTTTCGAATACTACTTTTGCCACAGACAATAATTGGGGAACCAATGAAATCACTTTTACACCGGACCAAAACCTGTCTTACGATCTAAGTATTTCCTTGCTTACAAATGATGCTATCGGATTTAATGTGGCGATTGATAATCTGCAAGTTTATGTTCAGGGAACCGAGCAATATACCCTTATTCCGGATGTGATTTTCGAAACGAAACTAATCCGACTTGGCATTGACTTAGGGGCAACTGACGGAAGAGTGCTGACCTCTAGCATAGCGACACTAAATTCTTTAGATGTAAGTAATAATCAGAGCAATCTTCCAAGTCAATCTATTATAAATATGACCGGGATTCAGGATTTTAAAGCCTTAACTTCTTTGTCCTGTTTTGGCAACTTGATCACGAGCTTGGATCTTACTAAAAATAGTGCTCTGACAACTTTATACTGCCAACGCAATCGACTAACGAATCTGGATATTTCTAAAAATACAGCTTTAACTTATATCAATTGCAATGATAATCAATTGACAAATATTGATGTTTCTGAAAAAAAAGCGCTGACTTATTTAAATTGCTCAAACAATAAACTAACAAATCTTACGGTTTCAAAAAGTGTTCCTTTGGAATATTTATATTGTGAAATCAACGCATTAACAAGTCTTGATGTTTCAAAAAATGTTAGCCTAAAAGCTTTATCTTGCCGAACTAACTCCTTAACGAGTTTAAACTTAAAAAACGGAAAGAATACGCTCTTTTATTGGAATTCTGCCTATAATATAGAGGTTTATGACAATCCCGGATTGAGCTGCATCTTAGTAGATGATGTAATTTATTCAAATAAAAACTGGTCCAATAAGAAAGATTATCAAGCCAGATATACCTTGCTCTGCGATCAACAATACACCGCGATCCCGGACTTAAATTTTGAAAAAAAATTAATTGCCCTTTTGATAGACGCGGGCCCAACCGATGGGAAAGTGTTAACGGCAAGTATTTCGTCACAGACCACATTAGACATTTCAAATAGTGCTATTGCAGATTTAACAGGAATTCAGGATTTTACCAAATTAAGCACTCTAAATTGTTCCGGAAATACTTTAAGAAATCTGGATTTTTCAAAAAACCTAAATCTGACCAATTTAGATTGCAGCAAAAATCAATTAAGTTCACTTGATTTTACTAAAAATAGTGCTTTGACGACTCTACGCTGTTCAAATAACATTGAACTGGCTACCTTAGAGGTTTCTAAAAATAGTGCTTTGACGATTTTAGAATGTAAGTCAGCTAACCTAAGGTCTTTAAACGTGACCCAAAATTTGAAGTTAGAAGAACTAAATTGCAGTTATAATATTTTGGCTCGTTTAGATGTTTCAAAAAATATTCATTTGACTTCTCTGGACTGTTCTTATAATCGAGTGCCGGAGCTGAATATTTCTAATCATCAAAGTTTGATTACTTTAAATTGTTCAAATAATGAATTAACAAGTCTTGATGTTTCAAGTACAATGTCTCTGAATAATTTTGATTGCAGCACCAATAAACTAGTTAATCTGAATGTGAAAAATGGCAATAATCTAAACATGCCAAAACCTAAGTTTCTGAGCAACCCGAATTTAACCTGTATCAGCGTTGACAAGGTCGCTTATTCGAATTCGACTTGGAGTTCTTCTAAAGACAAAGCAGCTTCTTACAATACCTCTTGTGGTACTTCTATTGCCTACACGTTGATTCCGGACCCTGCTTTTGAAGACAAATTGATCGCAATAGGAATTGATACCGATGGGAAAAATGGAAAGATCATGACCACCAGTATAATTTCGGTAACTTCTTTAGATGCTTCTTCTGCCAATATTTCAAATTTAGGCGGAATTCAGGATTTTCTGTCTTTGACGTATCTGGATTGCGGCTTGAATAAAATATCGTATTTAAATCTATCCAAAAATATATTTTTAGCTACTTTATATGCTCCCGAAAATGCCCTGGAGACTTTAGATGTTTCTAAAAACACTGATTTGACCTATTTGGATTGTAGCAAAAACCGATTAAAAACCCTCGATGTTTCTAAAAATAAAGCGCTGACTTATTTGAATTTGAGTATGAATTCCCTTTATTCTAATTTTACAACCTTAGACGTTTCTAATAATACAGCTTTAACAACTTTAAATTTTTCAAATAATAAAATAACAACTATAGATCTAACCAAAAATCCAGCCTTAACTGCTTTCAATTGCAATACGAACAGTATAGAATATTTAGATGCTTCTAAAAATACTGCTCTTGTAAAACTGGACTGTTATGGGAATCGATTATGGTATTTAAATTTGAAAAACGGAAATAACAAAAACCTGGATATTGCCAATTCTAATTTTACGAATAATCTAAATCTAAGCTGCATTGAAGTAGATGATCCTGCTTATTCAAATGCAAACTGGTCGGGTAAAAAAGATGCAGCTGCGAGTTTCAATGAAGCGTGTAATTTGAAAAACACTTTAATTCCTGATATTAATTTTGAAGAAAAGTTAATTGCGTTAAAAATTGATTCCGGCGTTCCCGATGGAAAAGTTTCAACCGCAAGAATTTCTTTTGTAACGGAACTAAACCTAAATGGAGCCTCTATTTCTGATTTAACCGGAATTCAGGATTTTGTAGCATTGACCAGTTTATTCTGTACAAATAATCTATTGACTACAATCAATATTTCTCAAAACTTAGCTTTAACCTATTTAAATGTTAATGATAATAAACTAACTACCATAGAGACTTCAAATAATCCTGCCTTAGAAGAATTATATATCTCTGATAATAAATTGACAAGTCTTAATCTTGCAAAGAATCTTAAGCTACACGATTTGTTTTGCATGGACAATCAATTAACTACTCTTGATGTTTCAAGCAATAAAGAATTATATGATTTGCGCTGCTCTTCCAATCAATTAAAAATTTTGGATCTTTCTAAAAATCGCCTTCTGGATTTAATATACTGTAGCAACAATGATCTTTCGGCTTTAAATTTAAAAAGTGGAGGAAATAAATATATCAGACAAATAAACCTTATAGAAAATCCTTCATTAAGCTGTATTTTGGTCGATGATGTTTCTTATTCTAATACAAATTGGGCCAATTTCAAAGACGCCACAGCAAACTTTAAAACGGTTTGTGATGCCTTAGGCCTCGAAGATTCTGTTTTTAAAAACACTGTTGTGTATCCAAATCCAACTAAAAACATTTTAAACATCCAAAATGTAAGTTTAGAAAAAGCAACGGTTTATAACTCCTTAGGACAACTAGTAAAAACGTTTACTTTAGATGCAACAAACACCGACAATACCATCAATTTGTCCGGTCTTCCAAAAGGAATTTATTATGTCTATTTAATCAATCAAGATGCGGCTTCGGCTAAGAAGATAATTCTTGAATAAGTTGATCTAATCTAAAACTAAAAAATCCCATTTTCATCGATTTGAAAATGGGATTTTTTTTATGCCTTTAGTTTTTCTCTAAAGAATGTCTTCACAAGTAAAAACGTCTTTCAATCGAACTCCTTTTTCGGTGTGTTCTACGGTTATAATCTGATTGTGTGCATCATGTTCCAGAAATAAATAATGATTGTGATCTGCAGCTGCATTCAAAAATTTTGATTTCTCAGGCATCGTCAATAAAGGCCTGGTATCGTACCCCATAACATACGGCAACGGAATATGTCCTGCTGTTGCCAGCAAATCGGCACAAAAAACAATCGTTTTATCTTTGTATTGAATATGTGGAATCATCTGTTTTTCGGTATGACCGTCAACGTAAAAAATTCCAAAACCTAATTCTTCAGCAACTCCAAAATCACCATTGGGTCTCTGAATAAAATTCAACTGACCACTTTCCTGCATCGGCAAAATATTCTCCGATAAAAAGGAAGCTTTTTCGCGGGCATTAGGCTTTGTTGCCCATTCCCAATGACTTTCGTTTGTCCAATATCTGGCATTTTTAAAAGCGGGTTCGTAGCCCGTTTTATCCGAATTCCATTGAACACTTCCTCCACAATGATCAAAATGAAGATGCGTCATAAAAACGTCTGTAATCGCATCCCGGTGAAAACCATATTTTGCCAAAGAAGCATCCAGAGAATGTGATCCCCATAGCGAATAGTATCCAAAAAACTTTTCTGATTGTTTGTTTCCCATTCCGGTATCAATCAAAATAAGTCGGTTTCCGTCTTCTATTAGCAGGCAACGCGCCGCAATATCAATCAGGTTATTGTTGTCGGCAGGATTGGTTTTATTCCAGATTGTTTTAGGCACAACACCAAACATGGCGCCACCATCTAGTTTAAAATTTCCGGATTCTATTGGATATAGTTTCATGAAAGTAAGTTTCTATTAGAAAAACAAAGCTAGGAAATCCAATTTCCATATGCTAAAAAATCTATTTAAAAACATATAATGCCATTAGCAGAAATGGGAAAAAGTGGCCACGAATTACACGAATTGACACTAATTCTTTCATTATTTAGTGAAATTTTTATTTGTTATAGATTTTGAGAAAATGCCTTTAGGTCTTTGACAAATAGTTCCCAACCTCGCACATCTATTAGTAAAAAAAGCCACCGATTAAAGGATTAAAATGATTAAATAATCTGTATAAATCTTTTTAATCTGTGGCAAAAAATAATTCGTGCCAATTCGCGAAATTCGTGGCAAAAAAATCATCCCCTAAATCAAAATAAAAGTCTGGTCTCAAAATCCCAAAGCAAAGGCTTCCTCTATTAAAATAACTTCTGTCTATTTTAACATTTGTTATAATAATGTGAACCATTATGGAAAAAGGTTTTTAAGTCGTATCTTTGCAAATAATTTCATTTTCACATTGAAATACAGTACTTTAAAATATAATGATTTCATTACTATTTCGGAGCTCGTTTAAAATGAAATAAAAAAACAAATACTATAAACACAATGATAAAAGTTTCTGATACAGCCAAAAAGAAAATCATCGATTTGATGAAAGACGATGGTTTTGATGCCGCTCATGACTACGTACGCGTAGGTGTAAAAAGTGGCGGATGCTCTGGTTTGTCCTATGATTTAAAATTCGACAAAACCAAAGGCGACGACGATAAAATATTTGTAGACAACGACATAACAATTGCAGTTGAAAAAAAATCATTTCTATATTTAGCCGGAACCATATTGGAGTTCTCAGGCGGATTAAACGGAAAAGGGTTTGTATTCAACAATCCAAATGCAAGCAGAACTTGTGGTTGTGGAGAATCTTTTTCACTATAAATCAAAAGAATTTATAACAGCAAAAATTTAAACCTTTTGAGAATAAATCATTTTCAAAAAGTTTTAAAAAACTAAAAAATGTCAAAATACACTGAAGACGATTTAAAAATCGAACTCGAAACCAAAGAATACGAATACGGATTTTACACTGATATTGAATCGGAAACGTTTCCTATTGGCCTAAACGAAGACATCGTTCGCGCTATTTCTCTTAAAAAAGAAGAACCGGAATGGATGACCGATTGGCGCATCGAGGCTTTTCGTGCGTGGAAAGAAATGATTGAACCGGAATGGGCAAATGTTCATTATGCAAAACCGGATTTTCAAGCTATTTCTTACTACTCCGCTCCAAAACAAGTAGATCCAAACAAAACATTAGACGACGTAGATCCGGAACTTTTAGAAATGTACAAAAAGTTAGGAATCTCTGTTGACGAACAAAAAATGATGAACAATGTCGCTATGGATATTGTAGTCGATTCTGTTTCTGTTGCTACTACTTTCAAAAAAACATTGGCTGAAAAAGGAATTATTTTCTGTCCAATTTCAGAAGCGATCAAGGAACACCCTGAATTAGTTCGTAAATATTTAGGAACAGTTGTACCTCAAAAAGACAACTTCTACGCGGCATTAAACTCAGCTGTTTTCTCTGACGGAAGTTTCTGTTATATTCCAAAAGGCGTTCGTTGCCCAATGGAACTTTCAACGTATTTCAGAATCAATCAGGCAGGAACAGGACAATTCGAAAGAACTCTTGTTATTGCTGACGCCGGAAGTTATGTTTCTTATCTGGAAGGCTGTACGGCTCCAAGTCGTGATGAAAATCAATTACACGCTGCTGTTGTTGAATTAATCGCCATGGACGATGCAGAAATTAAATATTCTACGGTTCAAAACTGGTTCCCTGGAAACAAAGAAGGAAAAGGTGGTGTTTATAATTTCGTAACCAAAAGAGGTTTATGCGAAACGAATGCTAAAATTTCATGGACACAAGTAGAAACAGGTTCTGCTGTAACCTGGAAATATCCTTCTTGTGTATTAAAAGGAGATAATTCGGTTGGAGAATTTTATTCTATCGCCGTTACCAATAATTACCAGCAAGCCGATACCGGAACTAAAATGATCCATTTAGGCAAAAACACTAAATCGACTATTATTTCTAAAGGTATCTCTGCCGGAAAATCACAAAACAGTTATAGAGGATTAGTGCAAATTAGCCCAAGAGCTGAAAATGCAAGAAACTTTTCGCAATGTGACTCTTTATTAATGGGTAATAATTGCGGGGCTCATACTTTCCCTTATATCGAAAGTAAAAATCCTTCTGCAAAAATTGAGCACGAAGCAACTACCAGTAAAATTGGAGAAGATCAGGTTTTTTATTGCAACCAAAGAGGTATTCCGACTGAAAAAGCGATTGCCTTAATTGTAAACGGTTTCAGTAAAGATGTCTTGAACAAATTACCAATGGAATTTGCTGTTGAAGCTCAAAAATTATTAGAAATTTCTTTGGAAGGATCTGTAGGATAATAAAAACCGAGACTATATGGATATCATCTTAAAAAATGTAAAGAAAAAAGATTTTCCGGTGCTAAAATCACTGGCCAAATCTCTTGGCTTTGAAATTATTGAAGCAGAAGAAAAGCCATATAATCCAGAATTTGTACAAGAAATTTTAGACGCAAGAGAAGAATTAAGACAAGGTAAAGGCACTAAAATGTCGATCGAAGATATAGACAAGCTATGGAAATAGTTTTCTCCAGCAAAGCAAAAAATGATCTTGCTTTTTGGACTAAATCAGGAAATAAAAAAGTTTTAAAGAAAATTTCTGAATTATTGAGAGCTATTCAAGAAAGCCCTTTTGAAGGAATTGGAAAGCCAGAACCTCTAAAATATAATTTATCGGGAGTTTGGTCTAGAAGAATTGATCAAGAACATCGATTAATTTATGAAATTATAGACGAGAATACGATAGAAATATTGAATATTCTTTCTCTGAAAGGACATTACGAATAAGTATTAATGGAAAATAAAAAAGTCATCATTTTAGGTTCTTCCAGAAAAAATGGAAACACAACAAAAATTGTGGATCAAATTGCTAAAGAATCCGCCGCAGATATTATTAATCTAAGTGATTATAGTATCTCTTATTATGATTACGAAAGCAAAAACATAGACGATGATTTCCTGCCTTTGATAAGAGAAATAATCGAAAAGTACGATACTTTGATTTTTGCGACTCCTATATATTGGTATAATATGAGTGGAATTATGAAGGTTTTCTTTGATCGCATTTCAGATTTAATTCGAATTGAGAAAGAAACCGGACGAAAACTCAGAGGAAAGAAAATTGGAGTAATATCCAATTCGCACGATAATGAAATTGAAGATAGTTTTTACATCCCATTCAAAAAATCAGCCGATTATTTAGGCATGGAATATTTAGGACACGCGCATTTTAATGCTAACATCCTAAACCAAACAACAAAAATAGAATTGACATTTATATAAAATAAAAAAAACAATGTTATCAATAAAAAACCTTCACGCCTCAATTGGTGATAAAGAAATCCTTAAGGGAATTAATATAGAAGTTAAAGCTGGTGAAGTACACGCCATCATGGGACCAAACGGTTCTGGAAAAAGTACCCTTTCGGCTGTAATTGCCGGAAATGAAAACTACGAAGTGACAGACGGAGCAGTTTTACTTGACGGAGAGGATCTTGCAGATCTTGCTCCTGAAGAAAGAGCACACAAAGGAGTTTTCCTTTCGTTTCAATATCCTGTAGAAATTCCGGGAGTGAGTGTTACCAACTTCATGAAAACAGCAATCAACGAAACTCGCAAAGCAAACGGTCAGGAAGAGATGCCGGCTAACGAAATGCTAAAAGTAATTCGTGAGAAATCAGAATTGTTAGAAATCGATCGTAAATTTTTATCTCGTTCTTTAAACGAAGGTTTTTCGGGTGGAGAGAAAAAAAGAAACGAAATTTTCCAAATGGCAATGTTAGAGCCAAAATTAGCCATCCTTGACGAAACCGATTCTGGTCTTGATATTGATGCTCTAAGAATTGTTGCTAACGGTGTGAACAAGTTAAAAAGCGAGAAAAACGCCATTATCGTAATCACACACTACCAACGTTTATTGGATTATATCGTTCCGGATTTCGTTCACGTTTTATATAACGGAAGAATCGTAAAATCAGGCGGAAAAGAACTGGCTTACGAGTTAGAAGAAAAAGGATACGACTGGATTAAAGCAGAAAACTAAAATTTTTGTTTCATGTTTCATGTTTTTTTAGTTTCAGGCTAAACTTTTTTGTAAGTTTAATCCTTAATTAAAAACACGAAATTATGGCAACGATAAATAGATTTGAAGATTTAGAAATCTGGAAAGAGGCTCGAAAACTAGCAAAAGAAATACATTTAATTTCGATTGAAACAGAATTGAAATCAGATTTCAGATTTAAAAATCAAATAAAAGCATCATCTGGTTCTGTAATGGACAATATTGCTGAAGGTTTTGAAAGAGATGGGAATTTAGAATTTAGACAATTCTTATCTATTGCAAAAGGTTCAGCCGGAGAAACAAGATCTCAGCTTTATCGGGCTTATGATTTTGAATATATTTCAGAACAAAAGTTCGGAATTTTAAAAACAGATTATGAAAACTTAAGCGGTAAAATAAAAAACTTTATCACTTATCTTAATAAGAAGGATTTCAAAGGAAATAAGTTTCTATAGGCAAAACCTGAAACTTGAAACCTGAAACCCGAAGGAAACAAAAGAACAATGGATTTAAAAGAAAAATTAGTATCGTCTTTTATGGCTTTTGAAGAGCGTGTTGATGTACATTCAGATTTACATGACATTCGCACGAACGCCTTAAAAAACTTCGAGAATAAAGGTTTCCCAACCAAAAAAGAAGAAGCTTGGAAATACACATCGCTAAACGCCATCTTAAAAAATGACTTTACGGTTTTTCCTAAGCAGGAAAGTGCAATTGAATTTAATCAGGTAAAAAAATACTTTTTACACGAAATCGATACTTATAAATTGGTATTTATCGATGGGGTTTTCAGTTCACACCTGTCTTCTACTACACATGACGGAATTGATGTTTGCTTGATGTCATCGGCATTGACCAAACCAAAATATAAAATGATTATTGATACCTACTTTAATCAAATTGCAAGCAAAGATGATAGTTTGACTTCATTGAATACTGCTTTTGCAATGGAAGGTGCTTTTATCAATATTCCAAAAAAGAAAGTAGCTGACAAGCCTATTGAAATCATGTATTTCTCGACAGGAAACGAAGCTGCATTAATGGTTCAGCCTCGAAATTTGATTATTGTTGGAGAAAATTCACATGTTCAAATCATCGAGCGTCACCAAAGTTTGAATGAAAACCCGGTTTTAACGAATTCCGTTACGGAGATTTTCGCTCAAAAACGTGCTATTGTTGATTATTACAAAATTCAAAACGACAACAGCGAAGCCAATTTGGTTGACAACACTTACGTTTCTCAACAACAGGAAAGCCACGCTTACGTACACACTTTTTCGTTTGGAGGAAATCTAACGCGTAACAACTTAAACTTTTATCATTTTGGTGAAAGATTGACAAGTACGTTAAACGGAATTTCAATCCTTAACGACAAACAACACGTAGATCATTATACTTTGGTAAACCATGCAACGCCAAATTGTGAAAGTTTCCAGGATTATAAAGGAATATTCTCTGATCGTTCGACAGGAGTTTTCAACGGAAAAGTTTTGGTAGAAAAAGAAGCTCAAAAAACAAATGCTTTCCAAAAAAGCAATAACATTCTATTGAGTGATAAAGCAACTATCAATGCAAAACCGCAATTAGAAATTTTTGCTGATGATGTAAAATGTTCTCATGGATGTACCGTTGGACAATTGGACGAAACAGCTATGTTCTACATGCAATCACGTGGAATTCCTAAGAAAGAAGCAAAAGCATTGTTGATGTATGCCTTCTCAAATGCTGTTATCGAAAGTATCAAAATACCGGAATTGAAACAACGCATTACTAAAATTATTGCTACGAAATTAGGAGTGAGTTTAGGATTCGATTTATAATAGAGCGTTTAACCGCAAGGGGCGCTAGGATTTACGCAAAGTTCGCAAGGTTTAGTTAAACTTTGCGGACTTTGTGTTTTTTATTCTACGATGTCTAACATTACGGACTTGTAATCTAATTCAGCTTGGTATTGATTATAGTGAGCTTTTAACCGCAAGGCACACAAAGTTTAATTATGGCTCCTTTTTAATTTATACCTAATTTTTTTTGCACGCAGATTTAGCAGATTGCTCAGATTTTTTTACGAGGTAAATAAGATCGGCCTAATCTGCTAAATCTGCGTGCTAAAGAAAATCTTTGCGAACCTTGCGGTTAAACTTTACGATTTCTTCACACTATCAATGATACCTTTCAAAAATCCATTGAAATCAAACGCAGGATCTTCTTTAAGCCCCATTCTTACAATCACCAAATCAAGCGATGGAATAATAGCAACGGTCTGCCCTTGGTACCCATTGCAATAAAACATATCTTTTGGAGCTGCGGGAAATTTACCCCCTGCATTCAACCAAAATTGAGCTCCATATTTTCCGTCTGAGGTGTTTGTTGGTGTTACCGTATATTTCACCCAACTTTCATCTAAAACCTGTTCACCGTTCCAGTTTCCTTTATGCAGGTACAACAAGCCAAATTTAGACCAGTCGCGCGGTGTTGCCCAACCATAAGACGAGCCTACAAATGTTCCTGACATGTCCTGTTCCACAACCATAGAATTCATCCCTATTTTATCGATTACGGCACTGTACCAAAAATCAAGATATTCCTGTTGTGATTTGAACTGATGTTTTAATATTCTGGACAATAAATTCGTCGTTCCGGAAGAATAATACCAATGTGTATTGGGCTTGAATTGTGCCGGTTTATCCATTTGTACTTTTCCCATATCTTCTGATTGAAAAAGCATCTTGGTCGCGTCGCAAATCGTACTGTAATTCTCTTCCCATTCTAAACCGGAATTCATGTGCAGTAAATCGTTAACCGTTATGTTTTTACGGTCATCATTTTTCCATTCTGCAATTGGGGCAGGTTTATAAATATCAATTTTTCCTTGTTTTACCAATACGCCAAAAGCAGCGCTTGTAAGGCTTTTGGTCATCGACCAGCCTAATATTCTACTGTCTTTTGTAAAACCTGTATCGTATTTTTCGGCAATTAATTTGTCCTTATATAAAACCACAACCGCTCGGGTTCTTTTTAATTTGCCTCCCGTTTTATCAAAAGCATTGGCTACTGCATTTTTCAATTTTGCGTAATCTACATTTGCAAAAACAGTATCTTTTGGTTCGTTATTTCCATATGGAAAAGACAAATCGTTCACTAGTTTTGTTCTTTTTGGCAATAAATAGGGTTTCGAAACATCAAAATCTTCATTAATTAAAGTCGCGCCTAGACCTTCTCTGTAAATTGCTTTTCGTTCTTTTAATCCATAAACTGCCGATGTAGCAAATTTACCGGCTTCATCAATTTTGTTCGTCGCAAGATCAAGCAACGGGATATCATTATCTCCTTTTTCAATCAATTCTAAAGACCTATTATCCAAAAAATGTCCGGATGCAACACTTTTGGCCGAAAAGCCCGAAATCAGATCCAGCTTCGGATAAGTAGTAAATCCATAATATAAAAGAGCAACAACTAAAACAAGTACAATCAGTTTGACGATTTTCTTCATGATTTTCTTAATATTTTAATGCAATATAATCAATTTATTTTCACGATTTTACAACACAATTTAGAAATACAATTCGAATAACTCATGAAAATGAAATAAAATTTACAGAATCAACATTTCATTCCACAACTAATAGCGCCATAAAAGGAAATTATAGAATAGCCGTATAAAACAATTTAGTTTTAGTACTTTTGTAAATAGACTTTTTCTAAATAAGACATGCTAGATATTCAAAAAATAAGAGCTGATTTCCCGATACTTTCACAAACTGTAAACGGAAAACCTTTAGTATACTTTGACAACGGTGCTACTTCACAAAAACCGCAAATTGTGATTGATGCTATCGAAAAATACTATCAGGAAATAAATGCAAACATCCACCGTGGTGTTCATACTTTAAGTCAATTAGCCACTGATGCCTACGAAATTTCTCGCGGTAAAGTGCAACAACATATTAACGCTAAGTTCGCTCACGAGGTACTTTTTACTCCGGGAACAACACATGGAATCAACTTGGTTACAAATGGATTTGCGTCTATTTTAAAACCGGGTGACGAGGTTTTGGTTTCCGCTTTAGAGCACCACAGTAACATTGTGCCTTGGCAAATGTTATGCGAGAAAACGGGTGCCGTACTGAAAGTTATTCCGATGAATGAAGATGGAGAACTGATCATGGATGCTTTTGACGCCTTGCTTTCTGAGAAAACAAAAGTGGTGACTGTCAATCATATTTCAAATGCATTAGGAATCATCAATCCGATAAAATATATAATCGAAAAAGCACATGCGGTTGGCGCTGCTGTTTTAATTGATGGTGCACAAGCGGTTCCACATTTAAAACCGGACGTTCAGGAGTTAGATTGTGATTTTTATGTTTTTTCGGGACACAAAATGTGCGGTCCGACAGGAACAGGGATTTTATACGGAAAAGAAGCCTGGTTGAATAAACTTCCTCCTTACCAAGGTGGGGGTGAAATGATTAAAGAGGTTACTTTCGAGAAAACAACTTACGCTGATTTGCCACATAAATTTGAAGCCGGAACTCCAAATATCGCAGGTGGTATTGTTCTTGGTACTGCTATTGATTATTTGAATAACATTGGTTTTGACAACATACAAAAGCACGAAGAAGAACTATTAGAATATGCTACAAAACGTTTGCTGGAAATTGAAGGCTTACGAATTTACGGAACCGGAAAAAATAAAGCTTCTGTAGTTTCGTTTAATATTGATGGCATTCATCCTTACGACATTGGTTCGATAATTGATAAATTAGGAATTGCCGTTAGAACCGGACATCATTGTGCACAACCTATTATGAATTTCTTTTGTATTCCCGGAACGATCCGTGCATCGTTCTCTTTTTACAATACCAAAGAAGAAATTGATTTGATGGTTGATGCGGTTAAAAAGGCAAAAACAATGTTAAGCTAAAAAAACAAACCTATGCGTATCGTATCCATATTGCTTCTAACTTTTTTTATTACGTCAAGTTGTTCAAGTCAAAAAAAAACAGACATGAAGTCAACACAAATTGAGTATTCAGCCCTTTCCAGAGGTCTTTATAAAAAAATACTTGTCCAGAATAAATCTGTTTCTGTTACAAACGGCAGAGATGCGGAGGCAGTTGAAAGCAAAATAGATGCCGCAAAATGGAATAAGATTGTTGCTGAGTTTGAGAAGATTAATTTAGATAATATTCCAAAATTAAAAGCACCAACAGAAAAGCGCTTTTACGATGGTGCAGCCATTGCAAACTTAAAAGTAACAACAAATGGAAAAACCTATGAAACAAAAGGTTTTGACAATGGTTTTCCTCCAAAGGAAATAGAGAAATTAGTAAATTTGCTGGTCGATTTTACGAAAGAATAATTATGACAATAAAAGAAATACAAAACGAAATAGTAGACGAGTTCTCCATGTTTGACGACTGGATGCAACGCTACGAATACATCATCGAATTAGGAAAAAGTCTTCCATTAATAAAAGAAGAATACAAAACCGAAGAAAATCTAATCAAAGGATGTCAGTCTAAAGTCTGGTTACAAGGAGAGCAATCCGATGATAAAATTGCTTTCACAGCAGACAGTGATGCCATTTTAACGAAAGGAATTATTGCTATTTTAATTCGTGCTTTTTCGAATCAGAAAGCAAAAGATATTTTAGATGCTGATGTTGATTTTATAGATGAGATCGGATTGAAGGAACATTTATCTGCTACACGTGCAAATGGACTAGTATCTATGATCAAAAACATCAAAATGTACGCTTTGGCTTTTGATGCTAAGAACAAAAACTAAACTTATTATTTAAACCATATAAGTGATGTAAGTTCATTTTAGCAAGCCTATTATTTACGTATATAATTTATTTGGTTTTAAAAATACTTTTAAGTCCGTGCCTCCTCTTTCTTTTTTTACTATTACACTAAAACAATAATGGTAACTAAGAAATATTTGAGTGATTTAATTTATCAGGTTAATGGAGCAGCAATTGAAGTTCATAAAAATATTGGACCCGGTCTTTTAGAAAGTATATATCATCAATGTATGATTAAAGAACTTTCTTTAAGAGGAATAAATTTTCAATCCGAATTAATAATTTCGATTGAGTATAAAGGTTTAGAATTGGAATCTGATTTAAGATGTGATTTGTTTATTGACAATTGTTTGGTTTTAGAACTAAAAGCAGTTGATAAAATCATTCCTGTTCACATTGCAAAATTGATGTCATACATGAAACTTTTGCAAGTACCTATTGGACTCATGATTAATTTTAATGTAACTAATATTTATCACGAAGGTCAAAAAACATATGTCAACGAATTGTATCGCTGGCTTGAAGATTAAAAATAAAAAACAACCCAAGAAATGTAAGCCCAGATTTTAAATGAACTTACATCACTTATATGGTTAAAAAAACAAAAGAACAAACCCAAGAATGTAAGCCCAATTTTAAATAAACTTACATCACTTATATGGTTTTAAAAAAAAATAAAAAAACAAAATGGAACAAGAAATAGACACTAACGACTTAGGAGAATCAATCGTAAAAGTTTTAAAAGGCATTTATGATCCGGAGATTCCTGTAGATATTTATGAATTAGGATTGATTTACGATGTAATGGTGAACACCGATTACGAAGTAAAAATCCTAATGACACTAACCTCTCCAAACTGCCCTGTAGCGGAAAGTTTACCAAGAGAAGTAGAAGAAAAAGTAAAAACAATCGACAACATAAAAGATGTTGAAGTAGAAATTACTTTCGATCCGCCTTGGAGCAAGGATTTGATGAGTGAAGAAGCAAAATTAGAATTAGGAATGCTTTAATATTTGTTTCAAGTTTAAAGTTTCAGGTTGTTCAACTTGAAACTTTAAACCTGAAACTAAACTTTTCTTATGGAAGAAATAATCAACAAAGTTGCCAATAGTGCCTTAGAAGTTTTTGATCTTGAGGATTATTATCCGAAAGGAATGCGAGTGCAAATTGACATTTCACAATGGCTTTTAGAAGGCTTTTTGTTAAAAGAAAAAGATTTCAGAGAGCATTTAAAAAATCATGACTGGGCACAATATCAGGATCAGTATGTTGCAATTAATTGCAGTACAGATGCTATTATTCCGGCTTGGGCTTTAATACTTGTCGCAGTACAATTAGCTCCTTATGCCAAAAAAGTAGTCAATGGAACTATCGAAGATTTAGATGGAAGTCTGTATGAAGAAATCCTAAGCAAGCTAGATTTTTCGGAATATAAAAATAAACCTGTTATCGTTAAAGGTTGTTCCAAAAAGCCCGTTCCAATGCGTGCATATATTTTAGCGACTTCTTATTTACAGCCATTTGCAAGAAGTATAATGTACGGAGAAGCTTGTTCTGCAGTGCCTTTATACAAAGAATCTAAGAAATAACATCCCTTCGCAATGAACTACCTCTAAGTGTTTTAACATTTTTTTAGTATATTTGTTACTACTTAAACTAAATACTATGAGAAAGATATCCTTGTTACTTTTCGTTTTAGTGAACTTCACTTTTGTTCAAGCCCAAAATTCAGAAAAAGAATTAATTCAAAACACCGAAAAAGCCGTAAAAAAAATCAATGACACTATTGAAGATGAAGGCTGGAAAGCAAAGGGAACCGTATCTCTTTTATTAAATCAGTCCAGTTTTAATAACTGGGTTGCGGGAGGAGAAGACAGTTTCTCCGGAACTTTAGGAATCAATTACGATTTCAATTACAAAAAAGACGATATAACCTGGGATAATAAAATCCTTGCTTCCTACGGGCTTTTACAGACTAAAAATGCTGATTTCGAGAAGAAGACTGATGACCGTTTGGAATTCAATTCAATCGTCGGTAAAAAGGCTTTTGGCGACTGGTACTACTCTTTCTTTTTAAATTTCAGAACCCAATTCACGACGGGTTACTTATATGGCCAAGATGTCAATGGCAAAGAAATCCGAACAGAAAACACCAAATTCATGTCCCCGGGTTACTTAACAACCGGTCCCGGTATTTATTGGTCTAAAACGGAAGATTTAAAAATAAACTTCGCACCCCTAACCTCAAAATTCACTTTTGTTGACGGTGCTTATACTTCGGGAATTGATCAGGCAACCGGATTACCTTATGTAGATGGGGCTTATTTTGGTGTTGATGCTAATAAAACGATGTTGTATGAACTGGGGTTTTATGCTTCGGTTTACTATAAACTTGCCATCATGACCAATGTAACTGCCGAGAATACGTTGAATTTATATTCGAACTATTTAAGAGATCCACAAAACGTAGATATCAATTACTCGTTGAATATTATCATGAAGGTAAACAAATTTTTATCTGCTAATCTGGCCTTCCAGGCAATTTACGACGATAATGCTTTCAGCGGATTCCAAACCAGAGAAGTTTTCGGTTTAGGAGTTAACTTTGGATTTTAGACCGTATTTTTTATCAGCTGGTTTAGCTGATTTATTTGCTTGCCACAGATTAGAGGATTAAAAAGATAAATGGTTCTTTCGGCTAAAGCCAGTTCTACGCCGATCAATCATTTACCTCCAACTAAAGCAGAAGGCTATTCAAACAGCAATAAATTTGTGATAACTTGCGAAATCAACACAGAATCTAAATGTCAATTTCATCAAGTCTTTATTTCTCCAACAATAAAAAGAGATCTAAAATAAATCCGCTCAATCTGCGTGAAAAAATTAAGCATAAAAAAAACGGCTTTTGAAAATATTCAAAAGCCGTTTTTTTTATTCCTCTTCTTTTTCGATGGCGTCCTTGTAATCCGGATACAAAAATTTATTATACGGGAATCTGGTGATATGAATCTGGCGTACAGCTTCGTATACCGTCTCTCTAAATTCCTCAAAATTTTCTTTTTGAGTAGCCGAAATAAACAATGCTTTATTCTCTCCAACATTACTCATCCAGGTCTGTTTCCATTCCTCAAGCGTGTAATGTTTTCTCGTTTTTTCAGTAATCAAATCATCGTGATCAATTGTCAAATGTTTGTAGGCATCAATTTTATTAA
Organism: Flavobacterium sp. ABG; assembly: GCF_001027725.1. NCBI lineage: Bacteria > Pseudomonadati > Bacteroidota > Flavobacteriia > Flavobacteriales > Flavobacteriaceae > Flavobacterium > Flavobacterium sp. ABG. Next base: position 211,822 of record NZ_LEKS01000004.1, on the reverse strand, counting down.
AAACCATAATAGTTGGCTTATCATTACTTTTGATTTCTAACAAGGTCTGATTTACAGATTCGATATGATCTTCAAAGTCCGGGTGCGAAATATCTACTACATGCAGCAACAAATCTGCTTCACGAACCTCATCTAATGTACTTTTAAAAGAGTCTACTAATTGCGTTGGTAACTTTCTAATAAAACCTACGGTGTCTGAAAGTAAAAAAGGTAAGTTTTTAATCACCACTTTACGAACTGTTGTATCCAGCGTTGCAAATAATTTATTTTCTACAAAAACATCGCTTTTACCAACTGCATTCATCAAAGTTGATTTTCCAACATTGGTGTAACCCACCAACGCCACGCGTACCATCGCACCACGATTACTGCGCTGAATACCCATTTGTTTATCGATCGTTTTGATTTTATCTTTCAACAACGAAATTCTGTCACGCACAATACGTCTGTCAGTTTCAATCTCCGTTTCACCGGGACCACGCATACCAATACCACCTTTCTGACGCTCAAGGTGCGTCCATAAACCGGAAAGTCTTGGTAATAAATAGATACATTGCGCCAACTCTACCTGTGTTCTTGCATAAGACGTTTCAGCTCTTTGCGCAAAAATATCCAGAATCAAATTGGTTCTGTCCAAGATTTTACAATCAATTATTCTTGAAATATTTTTCTGTTGTGATGGTGATAATTCATCATCAAAAATCAACGTCGATATATTGTTTTCTTTTACAAAAAGATTGATTTCATCTATTTTTCCTGTCCCAACAAAAGTCTTCGGATTTGGGCGTTCCATTTTTTGCGAAAAACGTTTTATCACTTCACCACCTGCGGTAAATGTCAAAAACTCTAATTCGTCTAAATATTCGTTTAGTTTTTCTTCACTTTGATTTTGAGTTATAATACCTACTACGGCTGTTCTCTCAAAATTTATAACTTCTTTTTCTAACATAGCTTTGAATAAGTTGCAAATTTAATGATTTGTAAGCTACTACACTTATACAATTTTATTTTTAAGTTCTATTTGGCAAATTAACCTCTTTATTTAAAAGAGTAAACCCCTTAGCCATTAAGATTATTAATCGCTAAAGGGTTTAAAAAATAAACAACAACGTCTTTATTCGTAAATAAAAGTCTTCTCTGTTTTTACAATTCCGTTTTCCTCTATTTGAGAACAGGATATTGGAAAATTCAATTTATTGTATTTATACTTTCGGCTTACTGCTACTAAGGCTGTAGATGAAGGACTAAAATTTACTTCATTATTATATGAAATAGTCTCAAAACTAAATTCGTCTTCATGATACGAAATCATCGGTACAATTATTTTGTAATTATCTCCGAAAAGATTCTGAACGATTAGTAATTCTACCGACTTTTTATCGTCATAAGTATAGGTTTTAGAAATTTTATCTCCAACCAAACCTTTGTGTTTTGCTACATTATCATTTACATAAACATATTCGATTTTACCGATAATCTGTTTATTTCTGTCGCGTGAAGTACGTCTTACAATTATACCGTTCTCTACAATATATTCAATATCATCTAGTATATTCTGGTGATTGGTACTTTTTTTAGTGATCGCTTTTACTCTCGCTCCCTCGTAGGTAAAAGTTACGGTTTTCGTAATGTAATCGTTGCCTTCATGGTATTTGTCAACGAATTTTATAATGTTGTTATCAGCATTATAAGTGTAGTTAACAACTTCTTTCCAGTCGCTCCCGACTTTTTCCTTTACGGTCATGTCCAACAATCCATTCTTATTGTAAAAGAATTTCTGAATAACGTCTGAGGTCGTGATCGATTGAATTTTACCTTCATTAAAAACCACTGTTTTATTTACAATTTCACCATCTTTATCGTTTTGGTAATTTGTTTTTACAATGTTTATTTGTTTTAATTTGACAGGAGCATCCTGACTGTGCAGCACGGATGGCATAACCATCAGCATGATGGCAATAAAGTAGATTTTTTTCATCGTATTATATAGATTTGGGATGACCAAAATACGAAATCCAATTAAATTTTAACAATTTCCGATTCAAAAATTGCTTATTTTTAAACAATTCACTAAAAACCAACCGCTTATCAGTAATCCCAAACTATTCTCCTCTATTTTTCAGCAAAAATCTTAATGTCATCCACCATAAAAGCGCCATTTAACGTTTTGTCTTTCCCGGATCCGACATATCTGAACGCAATATTAATATTTCCGGAATAGGATGGTAAATCGATTCTGCCGGAGGATATAAACTCACGTGCGGGAGTTGATAAATTAGGTAGTTTTGCAACCAATTTTGTCCATTTTGCTTTGGCAATATTCAATCCGTCAAAATCATCGGATACGTAAATTTCTAATGCATTTAATGGTGAATCGACCTTCAAATTGTATTGTGCACTTCTAAAAGAAAACACGGCATTTTTATATCCTTCTAAATTGATTTTAGGAGAAACCAGCCAGGCGACATTTTCTGCTGCTGTTGTACTTGTGGTATTAAACTCTGCGTAACCATTTCCGCCATAAAACATACTTCTCCATGATTTACTGGCTTTCTCAACAATATTACTCCAACCCGGCAGACTAAAAGCTACATTGTTTTTCACCGATTGAAAATCTTCTGAAAATAAGGGACTGGCCCTCTTTCCATCCATTACAACATCACTTTCAGATCTCGCCATCAGTTGGTAATCAGAACCAAATTTTGTTAATATCCCTCGTACTTTCCCACTTCCTTCCGGCACCGCACTAGCTGCAAAATTTGCAAAATTACTCGTTCTGAAAATAACCTGATTTCCTGTTTTATCACTGAGGTTCCAATTGGTTGCACCCCCAACATTATTGGATTCTTCAAAATAATGGCGCCCAATTGCGGCTTCTGTAAATTGGACCTCCTTAAGTTCAATTAACGTATTGAGATTTTTATCGTTTAGCGCTTCTTCAATAGAAAAAGACCGAACCAATTGATTTTCATCGACTACAATACAAGACGCATTCATTATATTTTTATAGTCATTTTGCGAAATTCTGCCTATTGTTGGATCTCCGGCATTACTCACATAAAGACTCCCAATTCGCAGTCCTCCGTAATATAAATCTGTAAATTGATTTTTGAGCTTTAAATACACTTTATTGCCCACACGAAAATCAGCATACGTATTTGTTACGTCGACGGCCACACTAAAACCTACTACCTCCTTACTGTCCTTTAATGTCTGAAGATAAATCGTTTTAAAAAAATTACCTCCTTCATCTGTTGACACGACGTAGGCTTCAATAACATCATCATAACCATATTGCTTTGGTACAGGTTCTGAAACGTCTTTCAGTTTTTCTACTGTTTGATTTACGATTAAATTGGGCTGTGTACAACTAAACTCAGGACTTTCCAGTTCTGCATCACAGGAACATAAAAGCAACAATTGTAGTGCAAAAAAATATTTTAAGATGCTATCCATCATATTCTGACCTGTTTTAATTTTTAGAAATTAACACTTAGGTTTACGAAATAGGTTCTTCCGTAACCGTAGAAATATTTAGCCCCAAACGAAGGGGTTCCACTCGAAACATCTTGATTAAGTGCTCTAAAATTGGCATTTCTGGCCTGCTCAAAACCACCTGTTTTATACGATACATCCAGAACATTATTTACACTCACAAAAAGGCCAATATTATTTCCAAAAACGCTCCAGGATTTACCTCCTGTAATATTCACTAACGATATTGGATCCAATTTTTCCTGTTTTAATAAACGGAGGGCCCGCTCCTTGGTCGCTTCAGGAAAAAACAACCCGTTCTTAGCGTTGATGTAAAAACGATCTGTTCTGGCAATTGGAGCAACATCAATATAATTTTCAGCCAAATAGTTAAGAGTCGCTCCCAGCCACCAAAATTTAGGCGCTCTGTATTCCAGTCCAACTGCACAGGCCTGTTGTGGCATACCGGATTGTTTGTAATCTTTAAGCCGGGATCTCCCAAAATCAAAAGTCGACTGTGTATTTTCTTTCGCCACATTTGCATCATTTGTAATAGAAACATTTGGATTGCTACTGTAGGTATAGTTACCGTATGCCAAACAGGCTATAGCTTTTAATGCCGCTGAAATTTGATACTCAAAACTCAATTCAACTCCAATGTTTTTCTTGTCTAACTGTGTCAAAGTCTGACTTACAAATGCATCTGTATTATTATTAGCTTTTCCTTTGTCGAAAATTCCTTCTGCATAAAAGAAAGACGTTTTAGCCGAATTTCTTATCAAAGTATAATACGCTGTTGCTCTCATTTTGAGCTTGGGCATTCGAAAGACATAACTTCCTTCGGCACCGCTGATTTTCTCATTTCCAAGATCGTCAACAATAGCATTGTTAAGCCTCGAATTAGAGAACGTATTTTGAAGCGACGGCGCTCTTGTATAATGCATTCCATTAAAAAACAACCATTGTTTGCCTGAAATCTTGTAAGTGAATCCACCTTTGAAACCAAAATTTTCAAAATTTACTTTTTTACTTTTACCAAGAGACGTTGTTGGATAAATTCCATTTTGATATAATCCTTCTCTTTGGTATTCTGAAACAGAATAGGATTGGGATAAAAAGAAATCGATTTTATTATAGTTGAACTTAAACTGTGTAAAAGCATCGATTATCGTTGCCAGCAGCTTATAATTGTAGCCATAAACATCCCCTTCTTTGACCTGACGATTTGGATTCTGCAGATCAGATTGCGCCTGAGCACCGGTATAAAATGCATCAACATCTTCAAAATATAAACCTCCGAGTAAATCTACTAAAGATTGAAAATGATGTGATTTCAAACTTCTAAAAACGATGCCACCATCAAAAGCGCTATTCTCAGTAAGTCGCAAGTTTAAATTGGAGTTTACCGCCAGTGTTTTATCATCGGTCCGGTCTTCATATAAAACATAATGACTTTGCGCGGGTTCAAAACCTGTAATTATATTGTTCGAATTTAATATTGGCTTCTGATTCGTCCGATACAAGTCTTCCCAATTTAGTTGGGCATGGTCTAAAAACAATGTTTTACTTTTTTCCGCATTTATATAATCAGGCATAAAATCCCCCGAAAATGCTCCCTTGTCTTTTGCATAAAGTGACGTAAAATAACTGGGTAATTTTCTGTAATAGACGGGATCCGGACTATCTGCATTCTGGTAGTCAATTGTACTGTTTCCCACTTTACCAAATTGATACATAACGTTTGAATTCAGATTTGTTTTTTCATTTATTCTAAAATAATGATTCAACATTAACAGTGGTTCTTTGATGTTTTTTACGCGTGCATTTCGTTTTTTTCCGTTTTGCCATCCCCAGTACGAATTGTATTTTTCGTTGGTCAATCTGGTAACTTCGTTTGTATTTGGTGAATTTTTTCCACGCGAATTTGGTGTATAAAATCCGGTAAAATTAAGCGCGTTTCTATCGTTCCATTTCTTTTCAATGCTTATAAAAAAAGACTCTCCTTTAAAATTTGTTCCTTCAAAAAAGCCTTCGTTTCCTATTCGTTTTCCAGCCGAAATTACATACGCCCAACCCGAGGCATTTATACCGGAAGCATAGGTTCCGATTGCCCGCCAATTGTAAGTGGTGTTGCTTGCTGAAAATAAAAGACGACTTCCTTTTTTATAAATGGAAGCTCGTGTATAAATCTGTTGTGTACCTAATATACCTCCAAAAGTATGGTCTGAAGAAGCTGCTCCAACTGAAAACTCCTGATTTCGAAGTACGTCATTCAACCCACCCCAATTCCCCCATTGTGGTCTTCCGTCATAAACTTTGTTCATTGGCATTCCGTTGAGCATCATGGTTCCGTTTTCACTGTCTAATCCCCGAACCCTAAATCTTGCCTGACCCCAACTAAAAGCGGAGACCTGAAAAAACGCATCTTTTGAAGATTGCAAAAGACCTGATGTCATCTCCGATGTGTTGGTATCATCCGTTAAGTCACTTTCTGATAGGGTAATTAAAGTGGCAGAGACATCATCGGAAAAATTATCTTCCAGTTGTATTATTCCGAGATTATGATTGGAATCTAAATTTACTTTTAAAAGTACCTCTTTGTAGCCCTGACTGTGCAGCAAAAGCAATTGTTCCCCTTTTAGAGTGGAATGCAGTTCAAATTTTCCGTTTGCTTTGGTCAATTGTGTAGCAGAAGAGTTCTGAATACTTACGACGATATTCTCTAACGGTTGTTGCGTTTTTATATCAATTACTACTCCTGAAAGAATCACATCCTGTTGTGCGAAAACAAAACCGAGAGGCAGTAAAACAAAAAAGACCAAGTACATTTTTTCCATAAAAGATCCCTATTAACTTTGACAAATTGTTTTGGTTTAAAATGTCTTTCCTTAAAAAACACTTTAACCCTTACATCAAAAGATAAAATTGATCTTTGGAAAAGAATGGGAGTACCTGCACAGAATTATACATCAGCTATCATTCTTAATTCAAAGATAGCTAATATTTGTTATTGTAGTACTTTTATTACTAATTATGATTGTTTTTATATTGTTTTGTCTTCGCAGATTTTACAGATGAAGCGAATGAGTTTAACACCGTACCTTCGATTAATCTCCGTCATGCAGATAAATAAAAAGAGAGACTAGGGAGTTGTTCGAATTTTAGAGACCATAAAAGCAATCAGAACACCAAAGATTCCGATAAAAGCAAAAGAAAACTGCAGTCCAAAAGTTTCAGCAATATGTCCGATCACGGGAGGTCCCATTAAAAAGCCCAGAAAACTAACACTCGAAACAATCGTTAAAGCTTCTCCGGGTGGAACAGTCGGGTTTTTACCCGCCATACTGTAAACTGTAGGAACAATCGTTGCCACTCCTAGTCCAACCAGCATAAAAGCAAGTGTACATGGTATAATATAAGGAAGAAAAACAGCTGTAAAAAGTCCGGCTGAAATCATCACGCCACTGATTTGCATAACACGTTCACGACCAAATTTGTTGATCAATCCGTCTCCTAAAAATCGTCCGCTGGCCATCATAATCATAAATGAAGTGTACCCTAAAATCACCAAAGGACCCGGTGCCTGAACAACATCTTTAAAATAAACACCACTCCAATCAAACATTACTCCTTCACTTGCCATACTGCAAAAACCAATTACACCGAGCCAGATTAAAGCACTATCGGGTTTAACAAATAGTTTCTTTTTCTCTGTTTTGTCTTTGATTTTTTCTTTGGCTTTGACCAAAAATTTAAAATTAAAAACAATCATCAGTAGTACAATTCCGGCGATAATTAAAAAATGATGAAGTGGACTCAGGTTTAAAGCCAACATTCCTAAACCGACTAAGGCTCCTGTAAATCCGGCAAAACTCCACATCCCATGAAAAGAGGACATAATTGTTTTTTTGAAAAGAACCTCTGTATAAACGCCTTGAGTATTAACCGCTATGTTGGCTAAGTTTCCAAATAAACCGAATAAAAATAAACCCAATGACAATTGTAAAGCTGTAGTTGCCAAGCCTAAATTGGCAAGACACAAAACATACATTATTAAAGAAAAAATTAAAATGCGGTGACTTCCAAACTTCGTTACCATTTTCCCCGAAAAAGGCATAATCAACAATTGCCCCATTGGTAAGGCGAAAAGGATAGAACCTAAGTCTCCTTCGGTCAGATGCAAAGCGGTTTTAATATCCGGAATTCGACTTGCCCAGGTAGCAAAACTTAAACCCATTCCAAAATAAAACATTCCGACAGCAAAACGAATTCGGTTTAGATAAGACGCTTTGGCCTCTCTAAAGACTTTCTTAATTTTCCCTTTGGTTTGAAATAGTGCTAATGGATTGAAATCGATCAAAATAATGGTGTTTAAAGTTTGGTCGTATAAAAGTACTAAAAAGCTCCGTTATGCACGACCAAACCCTATTAGTTCCTCGATTTATAACGTTATTGTTTATAAATTAATCACTTTTTGCTGGGTATTACTTGCAATTGCAGCTTCTATAATCTGCATTACTTTTACACCGTCTTGTGCTGTAACCGGTTCTGTTTTATGGTTTGAAATCGCATCGTAAACGCCATCAAAAAAGCTGAAATAATTCCCCTTTAGTGTTGGTATTTTTTCTCGAATTTCTTTTCCGTCAATTTCAGTATGCAGCAGCCCTTGTAAGCTTTCGGACTCTGTTCCCCATAATTCTAAATTTGGTTTCTTTCCTGCTTTTAAATCATCTTCCTGTACATCGCCACGAGGTTTTAGGAAAGATCCTTTTTTACCGTGAATCGTATAGGCAGGATTTGCTTCCTTTACAAAAAAACCTGCCTTTAATCGCACTCTAAGATCCGCATAAATCAACAACAAATCGATCCAATCGTCTACGACAGAACCTTCTCTTGTCGTTCTGATATCCGCAAAAACAGACTTCGGAGAACCAAATAAAGCAACAGCCTGATCGATTAAATGTGGTCCTAAATCTTTTAAAATTCCGGCGCCATCGTTCGCTGTTTCCTTGTGTGCTTTTGCACTCAACAACGGATTATAACGATCAAAATGAAACTCTGCTTCAACCAACTCTCCTAAAACGCCTTCGTTAATTATTTTCTGAACGGTCTTAAAATCACTATCCCAACGTCTGTTCTGAAAAACAGCTAATTTTAATCCTTTCTCTCTAGCAATTCCGGCTAATTCTTCTGCTTCGGCTACAGTTGTTGTAAATGCTTTTTCTACAACGGCATGTTTTCCTGCCAGGAGTACCTTTTTTGCATATTCGAAATGCGTTCCAACCGGGGTATTTACAATGACCAAATCAACATCAGCCGCCAGTAGTTCCTCAATAGAAGCATAACTTTTTACAGATGGATAATCTTCGTGAATCACTTTTTTACTTCTTTCCCAAGAACCCAACAATTCAAACCCCGGATGAATCGCTAAAAAAGGAGCGTGAAAAACTTTCCCCGACATTCCGTATGATAATAGTGCTGTTTTTATTTTTTCCATTTTATGTGTTTTTTTGCCACAGATTGTTTTGATTGGCACAGATTACTGTTAGTTTGTGTTGCCACGAATTACACGAATTTTCACAAATCGATGCGCTTAAAAAATCCTTTTAATCTGTGAAATCTGTGCCCTATAAATTTATCTCACTTTAGCTCTCTCGTACTGTTTTGGCCATGAAATATCATCATTTAAATCGACAGCAAAATCTAAAGGTAAATTCGGATTACGAAGCGACTCCCTGCCAAACAAAATTAAATCAGCTTGGCCTTCTTTCAAAATAGCTTCCGCCTGTTCTGCCTCGGTGATTAGACCAACTGCTCCAGTCAAAATAGCCGTTTCTTTCTTGATTTTTTCCGCAAAAGAAACCTGATAATTTGGCTCTAACGGGATTTGCTGATGCGATACTAATCCACCTGACGAAACATCGATCAGATCAACTCCCTTTTCTTTTAAAATTCTGGAAAGTTCTACTGACTCTTCAGGATTCCATCCTCCCTCAGCCCAATCTGTTGCCGAAATTCTAACCAACAATGGCAAATCCGACGGCCATTCTGATTGAACTGCTTCCACAACTTCGAGTGTAAAGCGAATACGATTTTCAAAACTCCCTCCATATTCATCCGTTCGCTTATTCGTTAAAGGGGATAAAAACTGGTGGAGCAAATAACCATGGGCGCCATGAATTTCCACTAGCTGATAACCGGCTTTAACCGCTCTTTTAGTTGCCGTTTTAAAATCCGAAAGCACTTTTTCAATTCCGATTTTATCCAAGGCAGTTGGAAGAAACGGTTCCGTTTCATGATACGCAATTGCACTCGGGGCAACAGTCTGCCAGCCCTCATGACCAATATCTAATTTTTTGTTGCCCTCCCATGGCACAGAAACACTTGCTTTTCGTCCGGCATGTGCCAATTGAATACCAGGAACGGCATTTTGTGATCTAATAAATTCGTTGATTGTTTTAAATTTTTCAATGTGCTCGTCTTTCCATATTCCTAAATCAGAAGGAGAAATTCTAGCCTCAGGAGAAACGGCTGTTGCCTCCTGAATAATCAAACCGGCACCCCCGCTGGCACGGCTCCCCAAATGAACCAAGTGCCAATCGTTAGCGAATCCGTCGATTGCAGAATACTGACACATAGGCGAAATAACAATTCTATTTTTTAAAGTAATATTTTTAAGGGTAAGCGGAGCGAATAATATTGAAGCCATAATAGTGTAACTTTTAATCGTTTTAAGCTACCTATTAAGTAGGATAGCGCACAAAAAAGTAAAGTTACAGCATCTGCCTAAAAGTAGAAATCAAAATGTTTATTAATTAACAAACATTTAAAACCTTATATATTATATTGCACTACCAAATTAAAATAGAAACGTTACTTTTGTGCGTTAAAAATTACGAACTAAAAATTAAAAATGGATATAGTTATCAAGCTCTCTCAATTTCTATTGAGTTTATCATTACTTATTATTCTTCACGAATTAGGACATTTTATTCCTGCAAAATTATTTAAAACCAGAGTTGAGAAATTTTACTTATTTTTTGATGTGAAATTTTCTCTTTTGAAAAAGAAAATCGGAGAAACTGAATACGGAATCGGTTGGTTACCATTAGGAGGTTATGTGAAAATCTCAGGAATGATCGACGAAAGTATGGATAAAGAACAAATGGCTTTACCTCCAGAACCTTGGGAGTTTCGCTCTAAGCCGGCTTGGCAGCGTTTGATTATTATGCTTGGGGGTGTAACTGTAAATTTCATCCTTGCTTTTGTTATCTACATCGGAATGGCTTACGCTTATGGTGAAATGTTTATTGCCAACAAAGATTTAAAAGACGGTCTTTTGATCGAAAACAAAGCAATGTTAAATGCCGGTTTTAAAACAGGTGATATCATTGTTGGTATAGATGGAGAAAAAGTGATCCGATATGACAGCGATGTTAATGGAAAATTAGCTACCTCAAAAGAAGTAGTAATTGACAGAAACGGAAAAGAACAAACAATCGCAATCCCAAATGATTTTGTTGATCAGTATTCTAAGGCAGGAAAAGGTGCTTTGGCTACTTTTCGTGTTCCATTTGTAATTGGAAAAATAGCTGATGATTCTAAAAATACAGTTTTGAAACCAAAAGATATCCTTTTATCACTTAACGGACAAAAGGTAAAATATCTTGATGAGGCTAAAACAATATTGGAAAACAATAAAGGTAAAACCGTTGAGGCTACTTTACTTCGCAATCAAAAAGAAGAAAAAGTAAAACTAATGGTTGCTAATGACGGAAAATTAGGCATACAATTGGCTGGCTTAGATTTGGATTCTTTGGAAAAATTAGGCTACTATAAAATCAGTAAAAGAGAATTCTCCTTTTTAGAATCTATTCCGGTAGGAATCGAAAGAGGAAAAGATCAATTGGTAGGATATGGTAAACAACTTAAATTAATCTTTAATCCGGAAACCAAAGCATACAAACAGGTAGGTGGTTTTGCGGCTATTTTTAATGTTTTTCCTAAAACTTGGAGCTGGGAAGCTTTTTGGTCTATCACGGCTTTATTGTCAATTATGCTTGGAGTAATGAACTTATTGCCGATTCCTGCTCTTGATGGCGGACATGTAATGTTTTTATTGTACGAAATAATTAGTGGCAGAAAACCGAGTGATAAATTCCTTGAAAATGCACAAATGGTTGGTTTCGTTTTACTTATCTCATTGCTTTTATTTGCTAATGGAAATGATATCTACAAAGCAATTGTTGGCAAATAATTTTTTTGAAAAAAAAGAGCAAAAATGTTTTTTAGAAACCAAAAATTGATATATATTTGCACTCGCTAAAAAGAACAACATCTTCCTCCTTAGCTCAGTTGGTTAGAGCATCTGACTGTTAATCAGAGGGTCCTTGGTTCGAGCCCAAGAGGGGGAGCAACTTTTTTTTAGCAAACATATTTACCTTTAAGGTGATTCCTCCTTAGCTCAGTTGGTTAGAGCATCTGACTGTTAATCAGAGGGTCCTTGGTTCGAGCCCAAGAGGGGGAGCTTAAAAAAAAAGACTATCATCACGATAGTCTTTTTTTTGCTTATAACCGAAATATTGGATTGAAATTCCACACTTTTTAAATTCCAAATTCCAATCTCAAAAGTAAAATTCCAAATCTTTAAATTCCAAATTCCAATCTTGTGGGAATCTGGGGTCAACGCAAAAACCTGTGGAACAGTAAAAAATGAATTCGAAAATTTAATTTATCTAAAAAACATCTCGTTTACAAAATACACACTTAATTTGTCATTTCGAGGCACGAGAAATCACACCAGAAATTCCGCATAGAAAATCGCCAATCTTTGTTGATCTGCGAGTGTGATTTCTCGTGCCTCGAAATGACAGAACTACAGGAAACAATCTGTTTCTAATAAATAGCTGTTTTTTTTTTATATAATTAAACCTGACAGGTTTTTGAAACCTGTCAGGTTTAATTTTTACGATATATTAGAACATCATGTTCTTGAAATCTAAATTCAGGTCTTTTTGATATTCTTTTATTTTATATATTCGTTCCGAAGGGAAAACCCTACTAATTAAACTACATTAAACAATCAGACCAAAAAACATGAAAAAACCAAAATTCGCATTAACCATTTTAACCACTTTCTTATTACTTACCACCAGTAATATCTTTGCTCAACTCTCTTCAAAAGAAGTTGATGCACTTGTAGAAAAATCAATCGAAAAATTTAATGTTGCCGGAGTTGCAGTCGCCATTATAAAAGATGGAAAAGTGATTCACAAAAAAGGATATGGCGTTAAGTCTATCAACACAAAACAAGCTGTCGACGAGCACACCAATTTTCAAATTGCTTCTAACAGCAAAGCTTTTACTACTGCCGCGTTAGCTATTCTAGTCGATGAAGGAAAGATTTCCTGGAAAGACAAAGTGAAAACCTATATTCCCGAATTTAAAATGTACAATGAGTACGTAACAGAACATTTTCTTATCGAAGATTTATTATGTCATCGTAGCGGACTTGGTTTAGGCGCCGGAGATTTAATGTTTTTTCCTAACGGTACTGACTTTACCATAAAAGATGTTTTAAGCAATTTTCAGCATTTTAAACCTGTTTCGGAATTCAGAACACAATTTGATTATGACAATCTGCTTTATTTTGTAGCAGGCGAGCTGACCGCAAGAGTAAGCGGAATGAGCTGGGAGGCATTTATCGAAACCAAAATCATGAATCCTTTACAGATGAACAACTCGCATGCTTCTCTTAAAGACATAAAAGACAAATCTAATCTAGCTACACCCCACTCGACAAACGGTACCGAGAACAACAAAATAAAAACCATTCAAGGGTTTGAAGAAATGGTAAACGGTGCTCCCGGCGGCATTGTATCTAATGCAGATGATATGTCAAAATGGGTTCTGGTACAATTAAACAAAGGAAAATACGGAGACCAATTAGACAAACAACTTTTCTCTCCGGAAAGACAAAATGAAATGTGGAAATTGTACTCAGTCCTTCCAGCGGACCCGGACCCGAGATACAAACAACATTTTAACGGTTATGGATTAGGTTGGTTTTTAGCTGATGTAAAAGGAAATCTAAGCGTTTCCCACACAGGTGGATTACCGGGAATGCTTTCTATAGTTACAATGATTCCGGATTTAAATTTAGGGGTCGTAGTTTTAACCAATACCGAAAATGGTGGCGCCGGTGTTTTCTCTGCCGTAAGTCAAACCATTATCGACAGTTACTTAGGTCTGGACGATTACGGATGGATTGACAAACATGCCTCTTTTTTAGAATCACAAAAGAACGTCGACAATGAAGCCGTTAAAAAAGTTTGGGAAACCGTAAACAAAGCCAAAAATATCAAAATCAAAAACGAAGACTTTATCGGGCAATATGAAGATAAATGGTTCGGGAAAATGGAAATATTCCTGAAAGGAAATCAATTATGGTTCAAATCTCTTCGTTCACCAAAACTAAACGGACCAATGCAATTTTATAAAGCAAATACATTTGCTATAAAATGGGAATATCAAGACATGAATTGCGATGCGTTTGCCTCCTTTAGCTTAGATGAAGAAGGAAAAGCACAAAGCATAAAAATGAAAGGGATATCACCAACGATTGATTTTAGTTTTGATTTTCAGGATTTAGATCTTAAGAGAGTTAAATAACAAATAAAAATTAAGCAGCTCAAGACATCAAATCAATCTGCAAATTAATCACGACCCCAAATCGTTACAATTAAGTTTTTAAATCAAAAAGAGCATCGATATAAACGATGCTCTTTTTTTTATTGGTGAAAAAGAAATAGTTATTTTGGCGTCCTATCGACTCAGGAGAAATCACATTCAACTATTCGACAAATCATTCTTACTTAACTAGTGCAATTTTTTCTGTTCCAAAACAACAAGATTGAAAAGAATTTACATTTTACTTACTGCCATTTTTACTTTTAAACAACTGCATCATTTCTTCCGATTTTTCCATTTCATTAATACCTTTCAATGCTTGCGCATATCTGAAATAATAAGACGCTTCTAAGTTGGTACTCATCTCAAACAATTGAGCATAATGTTTCGCAGCATTAATCATATCATTTTCAAAATAAGATCGGTCTGCTACTTTTTTGAGCATTTCAATTGATTTGTATCCACGGTCTAAGACTTTTTCGTACGTGTTGACCACATTTATAGTGATATACTTTTCTTTTTTCGCAGGAGGAAGAACATTTACTTTAACCGGTTTTACAGCAACTTTCAAAGTATCAACAATGGTTTTTGTCTCTATTGTAGTTCCTAACGTCTTTTCTTTTGGTTTTGCATATTGCGGGATCACCTTTCGGGTATTGTTTGGTCCTAAATCATAGGTATTAACCATATCCAGCTTAGAAACTTCATAAGTAGTGGTTCGGTTTCCAAATGCCATATTGATGGTTTCTTCAACGCGATAAGATTCTACAACAAGATCGGTATTGGGTATCTTGTCAGATTTCGATTTTGCATTTTTCATTTTCACGTTAGCAAGAACAATATCGTTGTTCTGTCCAAAACAGTTTAAAGAAAAAATACATGCAATCGCTGTAAAAATAAGTAGATATTTTTTCATACAAACTAAAATTAAGAGCATTACCAGTATTCTAAAACTCATCTAAGGTACTCAATTCTTACATATTACTCCTAATTTGCCCCGTAAACAACCGCAAAAAACGTTGAAGTACATCTATTTATATAAAAGTCATTCTCTATTTTCGCAACGCTGTTTTGTACATTTGTATCACATCAAACTAAAATGGAAAAGATCCCGGTTCGAAATCTTACTACACCTCCTGAAAAAACAAATTTTTCCCTAAATTTCAGCATCCGTACTGTTCAGGATTTGCTTTTGGGAGAAAACTTCATTCAGGAATTACATCGACATGATTTCTACCATATTTTGGTTTTGCAAGAAGGAGCCGGTTTTCATGAAATTGATTTCAAAGGCTACGAAATAAAAGACAATACTGTTTTCTTCTTGCGTCCGGGGCAGGCACATCGGTTGGAGTTAAATGCCAAAAGCACCGGTTTTATGATTCAGTTTACTACTGGTTTTTATTCTTCCGATGATAAAACAAGCCAGACTTCTTTAACTAAAATAAGCCAGCAGAATTACTATGAACTTAAAGAGGCTACTTTTCAAAAAGTACTTTTCGTTTTGACTTATATTTTTCAGGAATACCATGACAAACACGAAAATTATATTGAAATCATAAAAGCCAATCTCCGTATTTTCTTTTTGGAACTTATGCGGGAACAAAATAATAATCCAACCGACAATACTAACTTATACGCACAGGAACGTCTGGATGAATTCAGAACACTTTTAGAAACTCATATTCGCACGCACAAACCCATTGCTGCTTATGCCGAAATGCTGCATCTTACTCCCTATCAGCTAAACAATATCACCAAAACGTTAGTAAACAAAAAGGCTTCTGAACTTATCACCGAAGCGATCATTCTGGAGTCTAAAAGATATCTTTTGGCAACCTCCAATCAGGTAAATCAAATTGCAGATTATATGGGCTATGAAGATGTCTCTTATTTTATTAGATTCTTCAGGAAACATACCGGATTTTCTCCCGAGACATTTCGTAAAAACTTCAAATAAGTCATAGTAAACTGCATTTTTGTCCTAACTAAAGAAACGTTCTCAGGTTAATTTTGAAACACTAATTTAAACCGAATCAAAATGAATCAAAAATGGAATGATAGATACAAGAACACTGAATTTGCTTACGGAACAGCACCTAATCTGTTTTTTAAAGAATGGCTGCCTAAATTCAAACCCGGATCTATATTGATGCCTGCCGATGGCGAAGGTCGTAACGGCGTTTTTGCAGCACAACTGAACTGGACTGTCACTTCGTTTGATTTAAGCACTGAAGGGCAGTTAAAAGCATTAAAACTGGCCAAAGATCATAAGGTAAACTTAGAATATATTGTTGGCGACCTAGAAGAACTCGAATTCGAAAAAGAATCTTTCGATGCGATCGGATTGATTTACGCACATTTCTCTGCAGAAACCAAATCAAAACTCCACAAAAAACTAAATGAATATCTAAAACCCGGAGGCATTATAATTTTTGAAGCCTTCAGTAAAAGTCATTTGCATTTTAAAAAAGCAAACCCAAAAGTTGGCGGACCGGATGCAATTGCTGATTTGTTTTCGAAGGAAGAAATACAGGCTGATTTTGAGAGTTATGAAATCTTGCATTTAGAGGAAGAAGAAATTATTCTCAATGAGGGGCAATTTCATATTGGGAAAGGTGCTGTAATACGATTTGTTGGGAGGAAAGTTTAGTTTGCTCGCTTTTTTGTTCTTTCAAGACCCGAGCGAAAGCGAATAGACGAAGTAAATCACACTGGAAATTCACATACAGTTTGCGGAATATTGGATCCGATTTCTCGTGTCTCGAAAGAACAACGGCAGACAATAAAACTAGTATAACAACAGAATACACTCTGTTTATCCTTTCGACGAAGGAGAAATCACACAAGCTGAGCACACACTGTATGGAGTATTGGATGCGATTTCTCGTACCTCGAACTGACAAAAAAAATGCGGTAAAAGGAGATTTTTCCCGCATCGAAAATAACTAGATTCAGTTCAAAAACCTAACCTCTAATCTCAGCACAGGCTTTTTCTATTTCACCATCTGAAAATGGCTCAAGAGCTTTTACCAACATTTTGCTGGTTTTAATACAGCTCATCATTTTGGTTCGTAAATCGAAATTGTCTCCCATTTTGGTCTCGAGGATGTACTCGAAAATTTCAGTTAAATATTCGGGCTGTCTTCTAAATTCTCCCTCGAAACAAATATCTGAAAGAAATTTAGATAATGACCTCATCACATTATTCTGATCTAGTGTGGTTTTGTTTACTATTTGCATGGCGTTTAAAATTTAATTTTTTGGTTTTTAAATATTATTTGTCAGAAAAATTGTATTTTTGTTTCTGGGTTGCAATTAAGCAATTAATTGCCATTATATTGAAACACATTAAATTGTATCTCACAAGCAGAAGTTTGTATTCTACTTTAGCACAATTTTTTAAGGAATTTTAAATATCTTTGAGCTATGAGCACAGCAACAAAACCAAAACATATCGGCAGAAACATTAGCCGAATCAGAGAGCTTAGAGGAATGAAACAAGAAGCACTTGCCATTTCTATTGGCGTAAGTCAACAAGCTGTTTCTAATATTGAAGGAAGCGAAACTGTTGATGAGGAAAGACTGAATACAATTGCGGAAGCTTTAGGTGTTTCCGCGGAAGCAATTAAAAATTTTTCTGATGAAGTTGTGTTAAACAATATTCAAAATAATTATGAAGGAGCCGTTATTAATGATGGACCAACGGTAAATCACAACTGTTCTTTCAATCCTCTTGATAAAGTTGTAGAACTTTATGAGCGTTTGGTTCAGGCTGAAAAAGACAAGGTTGAGTATTTGGAGAAGTTTTTGGAAGGGAAGTAATTCTTCTTAAAATATATCATTTATATAAAAAGAGGTCTCGTCAGAGATCTCTTTTTTATTTAAGCTAAAAATATGTTCTAAAACTTACAACTTTTTCTTTTAACTCTGAAAAGATATGTTCTTGATTTAAATTTTATCCTTAATTTCCTAAAATTACATTCTAAAAAAAAAAATCTATTTTTAAAACCAAAAAATATTTAGAATATATATGTTCTTAATGAGGAAAATTCATTCCATCAAAAAGGGCTTTCAATCGAAAGAAGATAAATTCACAATAATTATATATTAATAAATTGTTGTTTTTTATAATTTGACTACAAAGGGGATAAAAAAACAGTCAGAACAATTAATTGTAAGAATAATAATCGAGTATTAATACCTGTTAACAATTGATGAATAACCTTTAAATTTAAAATTATTGAAAGCTATAAACCTTTTGCAAATTAATCTAGAAAAAAATAATCATTTTAAAAAATGTATTTAACCGCTACTTTTACTTGCTTTTGTCTAAAAACTAAAACATTGTGAATACTATTATAATAAAATATCCAACAAATAACATTTTGATTATGCATAATAACATCGTTTTATAAGATTTAATTATTATTTTGAAACATAGTATATTTTTCTATATTTGATCAAAACCAGAGAGTTATATGATATGAATGAAATAAACGAAGCTTTAGGAAAATTAATTGAAAAGAATGATGCCGATTATTATCTTCTAAGCGCCACTATTGATGACTCTACTGCGGATCAATTCGTTAACATGCTTCGTGATAATATTGATAAACGAAAAAATTGCGTCCTGATTTTAACAACTTATGGTGGAGATCCTGATGCAGGATACAGGATTGTTAGAGCAATACATCGGAGCTACGATAATGTTATATTTAATGTATTTGGTAGTTGTAAAAGTACTGGTACACTTATGGCCCTAGGTGCTGACGAAATTGTCATGAGTGATTTTAGCGAATTTGGCCCACTTGACATACAGCTAATGAGAGATGATGAACTTTCAAATACATCTGGTCTAAATATCGTACAAAGTCTAATGTCGTTAAATGAGCAATTATTTAGGTCATTTGAAGAAAATTTTTTAGGATTAAAGCGCAAAAGTAAAAATAGTATTACTACTAGAACCGCTGCCGAGATTTGTTCAAAATTGTCAGTTGGATTGATTTCTCCAATTAGTGCTCAAATTGATCCTGTGAAATTAGGTGAAATACAAAGAGCTATTAAAATTGCTGAAAAATATGGAACAAGATTGTTACGAGGTCACAATCGAGATATTATAAGCAAACTTATTGTTGGATATCCTTCACATGGTTTTGTAATTGATTATGATGAAGCAAAAGATTTATTCTGTAATGTTCGATGGTTAGATGATGATGAAAAAATTATCGAAACGTTATTATTTCACGTTATTAGAAATGAAGCTAATCCAGATGTAATATTACAGCTATTTGTTGAACTAGAAGATCAAATTACAGATAAAAATGAACCTACACTCGAAAACGAAAATGATAACAAAGAAGAATCTATAAACGATAAAATAAATTCACAAAATAATAACGTAACAAAAAAAGATGGCCCTGTAAGAAAAAGCAGAAAAAATAACCTTACCTTTAATAAAGAAACCACTCTAAAAAAATAAAAAATGGAATTCTTAAATCAAAAACCCAATGTTACAATCTTTGCAGATTCTAATAATAACAATACCGATTTAATGAAGGAATTATTTGAATCACAATCCATTGGATTGGCAAAGATATATGAAGAGATAAATAAGAATATTTCAATAAATCGAATTATTGAAGAAAATGAAAAATGCAAAAGAAAACATTTTATTCAAAAAAAATACAGGAAATAACTTTTGAAAAGGATAATTAATTTAGAATATAAGAAACTAAAAAATCATATGAGCAATAGCACACTTCAAGAATTAAATGAAGAAATTAATGAAATAAGTGATGAAATTAGAAAAAGTTTATTATCCGCAATCCAGCATTTTAATTGTTGGCTAAATGAAACAAATGTCTCTCTAAAAACTTTTGACATAAAAAATATCATAATTGAGCCTTATAAAAATGAAGACTGGATTATGAAAGTTAATAACAATAACAGAGGTGAAAAAATAGTGTCATTTAATCCATATATTTTAAAAAGCTGTGATTACAATTTCTTTGAAATTGTAATATTGCATGAATTTTTTCATTTAGTAGTACAGGGTGTCCCAAACAAGGATGATGCAACTAAAGTAAAAGATTATTTTGGATCAGATTTTATGAGCCTAATAGATATTGAAGCTGATTTCTATGTTGCATTATATCTAAAAGAGAAAAAAGAGTTTGATATTAAAACATATTGGAGTACTTATTTTGATGGATCGAAAGTATTTATTGACAAATGGGTAAGGAATAAAAAATTCGAACGATTTATAGGATCTGTATTAACAATTAATAAACTCTTTTTATCGGAAGATAATTCTTTTGATTTATATTTGCCCTCAATATCACCAGTAATTACCGAAAATCATATGAAAGTCTTGGTAATTAAGGAAAAACATATTTCTTTTGAAGAAATTAACATAAGCTATGAAGATTTTAAAGATATAAAAAATCTTTATAAAAAACCTAGTCATTTAACCTTTGAAGGATATTATAGTGTCTTAAAAAATTTTTGCATTCAAGCATTAAATGTTCAAGATTTATCCTTCACAAAAAATTAGTAAATATGAATGAATTATTAGAAAAAAACAGAATCATTGATAAATGGTTAGAGAATAATGAATTCTATAACATTAAAAAATCAAGTGATAATTCTTTTATTAGGGCTGATGCATATAATAATAGAATGCTAATTGTTATTAAACCAGGAGATGAGAAGGAAATAGACACTAAAGAGATTATAGAATTTGCATCGAAGAATAAAAGGCAAATTTGGATAGCAAATGTAGAAACAAAAGAAGAAAACATCGAATGGGAAATTCTTTAACATCTAAATAATAAATCCTGCTAGTTGGCAGGATTTTTTTACATTTACAATCCTCTAAATAGATACTAAATAATAATTTAAATATTCTGTTATTTATATTTTTTATTTTCGTAAACAAAAAAAGCGCCGCAATTTTCATTGCAGCGCTTTTCTATTTTCTTTAAAACCTAAGGTAATTAAACCCCTAACTTCTTAGCGATATCAGCAGGAATTCCTCCTTTGTTTACCATTAAGGCAGTCGTTTTGTATTTCACGAAGTTTTTAGTTACAAACAAGAAACCTTTGTAGTCGTTTGTTTCTCCCCATGAGTTTTTTACGATATAGTATTCTCTTCCGGTTTGATCTTTTGCAAGACCAATAATGTGCATTCCGTGATCATCTGTAGTCGTGTAGTTATCAAACGCAGTCTGACGCATTTCAGGAGTAATTTCCGGTTCCGGTTTTGGTCCGTTGAACATGTCTGCTTTTTCTTCAGCGGTCATATCATCGAATTTTTTTGTTGGAACATAAGCTACTCCATTTTTCCAGCTAAAGCTTTTCTCGCTTACGTCAGTTGCCCATGCTACAGTATATCCTTTTTTCAAAGCATTGTCGATAACGTCTGTCATATCGTTTACTTTTACATTGTAAACCTGATCAAAAGACCAGTTATCCGGTACAGCCATCATTGTTTTTTGGTAGTATGGAGCTGTTGTAAAAGAGGACATTTCGATATAATCATCAGGATTGATTCCTACTACTTCTTTAGCAAAAGATTGTGGCGTGTAATTTTTTCCTTTGTAAGTAAAATTATCCGGCACTTTTCCTAAATAAGAATCGATAACGGCAGCGTACGCTTTTTGCCAGTTTGGAGTTAATTCTCCATTTGGATTTTTTACAACCGCAGCTAAAACTCCTTCGATAAGAGAAGACATTTCAGCAAATTTATTTTTATCTGTTCCGTAGTTTAATCCTGTGTAAACTTCTCTCGGAACTGTTCCGTATTTTTTGTACATGTTAATTACATCGTGTAATGCACCACCGTCACCTAAAGTAACAGCACCATGCATACGAACGTAATTGACTCCTTTTTCAACATAAACATTTCTTGCAGAGAAAATCTGAGACAATTCTACCGGTTGCTTTCCTAAACGAATCATTTCTGATTCTAAAAAAGAGTTTGTAGAATAACTCCAGCACGTTCCCGAAGAACCTTGTGTTTTTACTGAAGTGGTTCCTAAATTAATTTGTTCTGTGAATTTAAAGTTTTCTTTACTTTTATCACTCGCGTTTAGTTTTAATGAATTTACTAAAACGTCCTGTGCAAAACAGCTGGTTGCCCCAACAAAAAAGACCGAAGCCGCAAGTACTGATTTGAATGAAAATGTATTCATAATGTATGTTTAAGGTATTTACAAATTAGTCTTCAATGTTTCTAATTTGTTACAAAACAATTAAATTTTCTGTAATTTTTTAGCATTCTCCGGTTAATATTTTCACAATCTTTTTATTAAGCGGTAAAAGATTACAAATACATTAAAAAAACAACTCTTCCTTTTACAATCACAACTATTTGATCACTTGTTTTTTCTAAATAAATAGTACTTTGCTTTGCGAAATTGCAGCTAATAAAACGCGAAATGTTCGAACTGGAAAAAGAGAAATACTTGGGCAATACTAAAAACGTTTTTAACAATTCGCAGGGAATTGCAGTTATAGAAACGGAGTATCAGAAAAAGGTTTTTGAAGGATGGCATTCGCATAATAATGCACATCTGACCCTTTTCTTGAAAGGCGGGACATCAGAAAAGCGTAAAAATTCGAGTACTGTTGTAGGCCCAGGCTCTTTGTTGTTCTATCATAGTGATGAATTACATCTGAATCACAACACTCTTTTTCCCTCAAAAAACATCAACCTCGAAATTGACGAAAATCTGCTAAAAGAACTCCAAATAAGCGAAGCCTTAATTGAAAAATCAATTCAGCATACCACGCTTGCCAAATTTCTGATCCTGAAGATTTTTAGAGAATGTATGATTGCCGATACTTTTTCGGGGGACGCGATTACGATGTTGTTTGCACAATTGTCCAATACTCATACTCATTTGGAGAAATTTGAAAAGAGTCCGTTTTGGGTGAAGAGCTTAAACGAACTACTAAACGATTGTTGGAACGAGAATCCTAATTTACATGATTTGTCGACGGTTTTAAACGTAAATCCGATTACGATTTCAAAACATTTTCCCAGATATTTTGGTTGTACGTTGAGTGAATACTTGCGACGAATGAAGATAAACCGTTCGCTTTCCCTCATCAAATCAAATGAAAGTAACCTTACTGAAATTGGTTTTCAATGCGGGTTTGCCGATCAGAGTCATTTCATCCGAACCTTCAAAAGTCAAACGGGATTTTTACCCAAGCAATTTCAAAAATTATAAAAGAGGCAAATTTCATTCTATTTTTTGGTTTTGGGGCAACTTACTTTTGTCTCCACTTAATACTTAAACCAAATTAAAAATGGAAACCCTAACCACAAAACAAAAAATATTTAATTTCCCAATTACAAAAATTGTTCTTGCCTTAATTGCATGTCTTCTTGTTGTCAATATTGGACAGCAAATTGCCGGAAAGTTGTTGATTTCTCTTGACAAAGATTACAGGAACCTTATTAAAGGCCTTATTGTTTCTGCTCTTGCGATAACGACTTATGTTCTTTTCTTTAGCCAATATGAAAAAAGAAAAATAACCGAGTTATCGACCAACAATCTGGCAAAGAATTTACTCCTCGGAACTTTAATTGGGGTTCTCCTGCAATCCCTGACCATCCTGGTTATTTATGTAAATGGTGGTTTTAGTATTATTTCTGTAAATCCTGTTTCTTTTATTATCATTCCGCTTACAATAGCCTTTACTGTTGCAATTTTGGAGGAGATTTTAATTCGTGGCATTATTTTTAGAATTTTGGAAGAGAAACTGGGAAGTTATATTGCATTACTTCTTTCAGCCGTTCTTTTTGGTGCTTTGCATTTGCCAAATGAAAACAGCACTTTTCTTTCTGCATTATGTATTGCTGTTGAAGCTGGTTTGTTACTTGGTGCTGCTTTTATGTACAGCCGAAATTTATGGTTTCCGATCGCGATACACTTTGCATGGAATTTTATGCAATCGGGTATTTTTGGCGCGGTTACTTCCGGAAATAAAAAAACCAATAGTTTACTGGTTTCTAAAATTCAAGGTTCCGAATGGACTACCGGAGGTGAATTTGGTCCAGAAGGCACTATTCAGGCCATGCTCTTTTGTGTTATTGCCTCTTTAATATTATTGTATTTATCTCGAAAAGAGAACAAAATAATTATACCTTATTGGAAAAAACACTAATTCGGGCTTCTTTATAAAACAAAACCCCCGACACGGAAATCTGTGTCAGGGATTTTGCAATCATTTAACAACCTCTTATTTAATCCTCTTTTTTTAACTTTTATCTCTTTATCAACAAAATCAGGAATTATTCTATTTTTCACTATTTCTATGAAACATACTCAACACTTTACAAGACTATGCAATGGCTTTTTCACAACCTTCAATAAATGAATTCAATTGACTCCAAGAAACGTATTCTTCTAGTAAGGCAAGAAGTTTTGTAAAACCCAACACCTCTACAGTAGGCTCTGCATTTTTACAAAAGCCTGTCAAATACAGCTGATTTTTACGCATAACTGGCCGTTACCGGATGATTTACATTTACTGTGTGTTTTTGCAAAATTTGACATAATTTTATTCCTTTTAAATCTTATTTCAAATGTAAGAAAAAACACTGTTTTTAGTTTGCTCGAAAATATATCCTTTTGCTACGAAAATATATTGGTCAGCTAAACAAGTCCATTCTGTTCGAAGCAAACTATACTATTGATACTTGTTAGACAAAATATTACACCTCTGGTCCATCTCTGCAATTCTTAATAAACACATTTAATTTGTCTAAATCTCTTAGTCTGTGGCTCAAATGAATAGCCACTAATTTCACGAATGGGCGCGAATTATTTTTGCCACTGATTAAAAAGATTGAAAGGATTTAATCTGTAGGGATCTGGTTAATTCTATTTGACACTTTTTAAGTTACGGGTAAAGAGTGGTTTTTATTTGTTGTTTTTGAATTATTTTGATCTTTTTTTTCACGCAGATCCAGCAGATTTTAGCTATAGAACTGATAAAAAAATCCTCTAAAATCCGCTGGATCTGCGTGCCATTTTATTTTAACATTTCCTGTATGAATGACATTCATGAAATTCGTGGCAGAATAATCTAAAAGCAAGAACTACAAAAAATCTTTATATCAACAACTCAAAAAATAGTTAGATAAAAATTAAACCGTTTTTTTATCGTTAAAAAGGAATTACCTCATCCAATTACTTCCAAAGACAATGTAATAAGCCCAATCTTCAGGGCCTTTTGCTACATCAACGCCCATTCTGAGTTTGAATTTTCGGGCAAGTAAATATCGGAATCCGGTTCCGTAATTGTAGACCACCGGTTTATCAAAGGCTTTGTCCCAATCGTTAAAGGCACTGGCTACACCTGCGTAACCCATAAGACTCCATCTTCGGTATAAATCCCATCGCAGTTCGACTTCAGAAACCAAACTGGTTTTTCCCTGATACCTTCCCATTGGGACACCACGCAAATTGATTCCGGGTAAAAGGTAGAATGGCGGACTTCCAAATGCTTGTTCGCCTTCGATGCGTAAGCCTCCGATTAACTTTTTTGTTATAGGATGATATCCAATCGCGGAAAGATTCACACGCCAGGCATCGTAATCGCTTCCGAGTATATCATCAGACCAGAAAAAATCCGATTGCAGTCTAATTCCTTTATCAGGTGTAAAAATATTATCACGGCCATCAAACTGAATGGCACCACCAAACTGACTCACCGTACTTTTAAAATCCTTTGGCTTTAAAAAAGAAGGAAGATTGTCACCCGGTAATTTTATTTTAGAGTCCAACAAAAGATATTGCGGACCGGCACTCCATTTTGGATTTCTGAATTGTTTTAAAACCTGCGTATAAAAAACAAAAGATTTAAAATTAAACTTAAATTCCAAATCTTTTCCGGTTGGTAAATTTTCATAAAAAGACATATTAATATCACCATAACCCGCCATCACTTTGTAGGTCATTCGGGCCTTTATAAAACTGCCCGAACGAAAAGCACCAGCCATCCAGCTTTTGTTTCCGGTATACATTCCGATACCTCCTGTAATATCAGGATTTACGATTCTTTTCTTTCCATTTTCATCAATAACGGGGGCATGTTTTTTTAGAAAGACAGGAACAATGGCTCCTCCAATTCCACCCAAAGCCGGTTCGGTTATTATTGTTGGGACTACAATAAAACCATGTGCATAAATAATATAATCGCTTAAATCTATTGCTCCGTCTATAGAATCTCGCACACTAATATGCTGTTTTTGTCCCGTCATTGTGGTAACTGAAAACAGAAGAAAAACGGTCGCAAGAAAAATTTTCTGAAAGAGTTTTACGTTTTTAATAGAAAAATCTGAAACTGTATTTTTCATATAGGTAAAATTTATCATATTCATTAAAAACAGAAACACAGACTCCAAAAGGTTAAGAATACTTTGTGCTATCCTTTTTTGGTACCGGTGCTAAAAATATGAGCCAGTGTCAGGAAAAAAGTATTTCCCTGAAATCTGTTTACAGCGCCAATTTCTCCCAACCAACGCAAACCAATTGTAGATTTAGAGCTTAAGTGCAAAAAATTTACCTCTGCTCCTAAAGCAGCAACACGATCCTTGTCACCTTCCCAAACAAGCCCTCCTATTGGCAATGGAATTTTATCTGAGGTAACTTTATATTGTAAATAGTAAATTAATCCCGCATTAATAATTGATTTTGGAGCTGTTTTTTCGGCATTAAACACATAAAATGTTTTTCCTAAACCGCCTTCAAAGCTTAAGATGTCTCCTGTTTTAATATCAGTGTCTTTCTTTTTTCCATTAATTTCATAGGACGCTAATGTGGAGAAATGAAACGTTTTTTTATCATTAAAAAACAGCGTTGTTCCGGCAGAAAATTCATTCATGAACATTCCCAGTCCACTATTGTCTGTGGCTCCGGCTTCGTATTTTCCTGTTGGCAGGTACATTTGATAGCTAAAAACAAAATCGGCTCTTTTTTGATGCCATCCTAGTTGTAACGGCACGATATAAGTGTCTGTAAATGCCAAAGATCCGTCGACATTTACATTGTTTCCTTCAATTTTATTGGAGGCAAAGGCAAACAAAGCCGAAGCTCCGTAAGTAGCGCCTAAAATTTTAAAATCACTGACCCAAGATACCCCAACGCCGGTAATAAACATATCTAAATTGGGGTTGGCAACGGAAATATTTCCATCACTGTTTCGCAGCGATGATGCGCTGTAAAAATAGCCCGGAACATATACTGCCAATGTATTCTCTGGACTTTGAGTTCCGGATTGCAAGCCCATTCCTCCAAGGATATGACCTCCTTTAAGCTGTGCATTACCCAAAAAGGAAACGAGCAGAAGTAATAAAGTACTGATAGATTTAATTATTTGTTTATGCTGATAGAATTTTGCTTTCATAATAATGTGTTTAAAATTAATATAGCGTAACAATTCTTCTAGCCTGTTTTTTACTTTTAAGATTGTTTCAGATAAAAGACATTTGTTTTATCTGAATCTTCTCTGATTGCTTTGAAATATTCGGAAGGCGATTTTCCGGTATGTTTAATAAAAGCCCTAAAACAGGTTGTTCGGGATTTGAATCCGGAACCCCAGGCCATCCCTTCGAGGGATAAATCTTTCCATTCCGGGTCGTTGATTTTGTCTTTAAAAAACTCTATTCTTTTCAGGTTTACATAATCCTGAAAATGAAGATTAAATTCCGAGTTTATTAAATTGGAGAGTTGATGTACGGATATCCCTGTTTCTTCGGCGAGATCCCGAATTACAAAATCTTTTTTGAGGAAGAGTTTTTTTGCAGAAAAAATAGTATCCAGTTTTAGCAGGTCCTCCTTCCTTCTGTCTGTAGTTAATTCTTTAATTAAAGGCGATGTGTCTTTGACTTCGTTTGCTTCAATTGGTACCGATTTATTCTCTTCAAAATGATACGTTTCATTGGTATCTGCAAAAAGATGGGGTTTAAAATAAAGTCCTCCGACGGTGAAAAAAAGCACTGACGAAATCAAAATATAACAAGCGGTGTCTATGTTTTTAATCCCGTCTTTTAGAAAAAAATGCACAAAAAGTGTAGAAAACAAAAACAAGATGACCAGATTATAGACTCTTAACCATTGTATGATTTTTATTTTTTTAGCTTCTTTTCCTTCCAATTTTTCCAAATCACAGTTTAAGATCATCATGGTCTGCCAAAAGGCATACACCAACCAAAAGGTGAGACTTAATGTGGTGAACGGATTTTTTATTCGGGAAGAAACATATGCAATAATTGGAATATTTGCATCGGCAGCAATCCATACTATAAAAGTTAAACCAAAGTATAGGACAAAGGGCAAAAAGTGAAGCCAATCGTATTTTTTAAACATTTTAGTCGAGAACAATACATTTCTGACATATAAAAAAGAGCAGGGTGCTACTAAAAAGATAAATGCTTTTGTGATACCGAATAAATCAGGGACATTTTTAAAGGCACTTACTGATAAGTAAAAATTATAGACACTTACGGTCGCCAGACTAAACATAAATAGTCCCAGAAAAAAACTTTTAGTATAATTTTTCCGCGAAAAAAGTACCCTAAAAGAAGTGGCAAAACCAACAATTGTCGCTATAAAAAAGAAAAGTGAAAGTAGTATATCCATCATAATATATTAAGCTTAAATTAATTAATATATTCCTTTGTTAACAATTTCAGAGGTGGAGTCTGTTATCATCTTATAAAGCCATACTTACCACGCTTATGGTAAGTACAGCTTTACTATAACATTTTTGTAAGTTATTTTTTTGCTAAACCGGGAGGGAAACCTTCCAGTATTTTTTTGATCGAAGCAGCAATAAATTCTTCAGGATTATCCGGTCTGCTGTCGATTTGAGAATTACCGATTCCCTGCCAAACCAATTTTTGAGTTTTTGTAGATACAATATCAATTACAAGGGAACCGTCAACATAATCATAAGTGTTGAAAGTTGTAGTAGCGCCGCCCATCATTGCACCACCACCCCAATATCCGTAAGGGCGATACATACCGCCATAACCGTAAAAATTAGAATCGGCTGTAACGGATTGTTTATTTTTTAAGATAGAAACCGCATTTACTTTTAAATCGGGATTGCTGCTGGTTTCTGAGAAACCTTTGGCAATCATTTCTGCACGAATCGCTTTTGTAACACGATCAACATTGAGTTGGCTGACCTGTCCTTCCTGAGCTTTTAAATCATAGACTGCAAACGTTTTAAATTCACTAAAATTAGCAGCATGATCATAATCTGTAGTAACTTTTACAGTCGGGGAGCAACTGTACAATAAAACCAATAGCAATACTGGAATTAAACGAAGATTTGTTCTAATATTCATCTTGTGGTATTTAAATTAATTATTAATTTAATCTGAGTTGAAATCTTAAAATCTTAATCGAATTTGGGACGAGTTGAGGAATTTGGTTGAAAAAGCTTGTCAGTTATATACGGAGTATAGTAAACCAAATTATTGCAACACTCTCAAAGATAAATTATTTTTCTCTAATTAACACATATGTAGATATAATTTTCTTACATATGCTTAAATGTTTTTACTTTTAACCTTATCATTACATTCTGTTTTCATTCATAACCATTACAATTCTTCCGAAACAGGTAATCTTCCTTCTTTTATGGCTTGCAGCATTTTATCGTAATCCGCTTCATTTTGATCGGCATATAGAATAGAAAATTTAGCAATTGCATCTGCAAACTCATCGTTTTGTCCTAAGTATCCTGATAATAATGAAGGGTCTCCTGTGCGGGCGTGAGCTCTTGCTAATGCCCATCCGCAGGCCTTTGCGTAATCGTTCATATTATCTGATTTCATAATCTCCAGAACGGGTTTGACTTTAGCATCTCTAAGCTGTCGGATATAAAAAAAACGGTTTTTATCATCATTCGTCCATCCTAAAAACATATCTGAGGCAGATTGCATTATCTTTTGCCCCATCACAATACGTTCACCCTGATGACTGTATTTGCCTTTGACCTTTACATTGTTTTCCGGTACACTTTTTCTTGCTTCTTTAAATTGCAAAAAGATAGGTTCCGCTGTTGCCGACATCAATAAGCTGATTCCGCAGAGGGTTCCCACACTTCCTACACCAACCACTTTTATGGCTATATCGTGTAACGTATATCTGTTCAGAAGTACCTTTTTATCATCGGACAAGGATTCGATATAGCGTTTATGCACGATTTCTGCGTCTCTCAAAATTTGTTCGCCTTCTTTTCCTCCCGGATGATAAATTAGCGGCGGATCATCTTTTATCCTTGCTCTTGGGCCTTCCTGATAGGTCATTTTGGCAAACTCCTTTTCGTGGGCGGTATATTCTGCAGCTTTTTTTATTCGTTTTTGCTGAAAGGATTTGATCTCTTCATCGTCGCCTTTTTCGATAAGTTCTGCCAGATCAATATCGGCATACCATATTTGTAGCGCCGATAATTTACTGTAGTCAAACAGATGTCTTTTGTAACTGTCGGCAACATTCCAGGCAAATTCTTTACACATTTTATCCGAGAACTTTTTCCATCTTCCTGCTATGGCAAAACTTGCTGCGAGTCTTTTTACATCCCATTCCCATGGACCCGGGAAAGTTTCGTCGAAATCATTTATATCAAAAACCAATTTGCGTTCGGGAGTTGCAAATCCTCCAAAATTCATCAAATGACAATCACCACAAAGCTGAAGGTAAATTCCGGTGTCTTTCGTTTGTGCCAAATCAGCAGCCATAATGGCGGCTGCTCCTCTGTAAAAAGAAAACGGAGATTGCATCATCCGACTGTACCGAATTGGGATTAAACTTTCAACCCTTCCAACACTGGTACCGATTAAAATTTCAACAGGGTCTTTGCGCTCTTTATCCGGTTTCCATTCTTCATGACAAGATCGCGGAATCGTTTTACGAAGCTCTTTTCCTTTCGCATAACGTTCTTCTTTTGACACTGCGGAGTCAAATACATTTTCGCTTTTTTCTTCGGATGATTTTGACATTTTTTTATTTTTTATTTCAACCGTAACGACACTTTTCCTCTGAAAGACAAAATCTTTCTTTAACGATTAATTTGTTTTAAGCTCAATCGGACTTGGAAACCATGTTCCGTCAAGTACCGGTTTTTTAGAGACGTACATGCGCATCGTTAAAGCAAAACCTTTTCCGGCAGGAGTTGGCAGCCAATTCTCCTGAGGTGCATTTTTTGGTAAGGATGAACCCAGCCAAATGCTCATGGAGCCATCTGCATTTTTCTTTAAACCCGAAATATTATTAAGATTGTATCGCTTTAATTTGTTGTCAACTACCCTGTAATCCGGTACACTATAAAGCGTTACCGACCAGAATGCGTTGACCATGGTATCCGGAAGTGCTTCTTTTGGGAACTTGATTTCATAAACTTTATCACCACTTAGTAACTGTTTATTGCTATCAGTAAGTCCGACAAAATAGATGGCTTCTTTTACTTCATTTGCCCACAATCCTCCATAATTAATGATGTCTCTGGCCATGATATCATCGCCAAATTTTCCGGCAACGTACGATACAGACCAGCCTCCTTTTTGTGTCCCGAAACCTTTTGCTCCTGCCAAGAATCCAGGAATTGCTTTTGTTTTTACAATATCTTCGGTGTGTCCTTTTGCGATATCGTCTTTTTCATAGAATTCTCCAACTGCGATTGCTTTTGCCTGATATTCTTTTGCTTTTGGCATTACGTCAGGATACGAATCAATGACTTCTTTTACTTTATCAAAGATCTCAGCGCCAATTGGTTTTGCCGGAGTAAAATCAGGAATTGTCAGTGGTGGTGCAATCTTAATTCCACTTGGGACTTCAAACGTAAATTGCTCTTGTAATTTTTTTGCTACTGCGGGAGTGCCTTTTAATTCCACTCTTGCCAGCATTTTTACTTTTTCTGATGGAAGTTCAATTTTTACTGCATTTGCCGGAATTACCGGATTAGTGCCTTTTAGAACCAAAGCAAATTTCCCATATGGTGTTTTAGGATAATTACGTTCATTTATATTGGTAATTACCTCACCCCAGCCGTCCAGCAATTGTGCGGTATAATAACGGCCCTCCACTTTCGGAATATTTAGAATAACAGCATGTTCTTTATCAACCGCAATCCAGGCTTCCAGATAAGCGACATCGAGATTTGGATTGACAAATTGTGCAGAACCCAGCGGATTGTATTTTATTTTATTGTAGCCTACTTTTTCGACGTTTATATCATGGTTTTCCTGTTGAATTACGAGATATCTCCCATACAAATAGGTATAGGCAGCTGCAATATCCTGATCGGAAGGCGTTGCTTTATTTTCGATTGTTGCCTTTGAATCTGTATGGGTTGCAGCTTCTTTTTTACAACTGAAAAAAGTAAAGGCAAGTATCAATATCAAAATTATTTTTTTCATTTTCTTTAAATGGATTAGTTACTCAAAAACCTTTCATTCTATTTCTTTGCCATCATTCATTTTCCAACTTTTATTAAAATAGGAGTTCTTCAACGATTCGTAATTGTTTCTTTTTTCTTCTGTATCTAAACAATAATCAACCTTTTACT
This sequence comes from Flavobacterium sp. ABG, assembly GCF_001027725.1. NCBI lineage: Bacteria > Pseudomonadati > Bacteroidota > Flavobacteriia > Flavobacteriales > Flavobacteriaceae > Flavobacterium > Flavobacterium sp. ABG. Next base: position 179,065 of record NZ_LEKS01000004.1, on the reverse strand, counting down.
TCTCCTAATTTTAGTTTTAATAAAACATTGTCCGATGATTTTATTTTCCTGGAAATACAAAAGACAATATGACTCTTAAACCCCAATCTGGTCTTGATTCTCTAGGCCCAACAATGGGTATCAATGGAGATAAAGAGAACTGAATAACCTGACTTCCTAATTTTGATACCGCTCCGATAGACGGATTTAAAGAGATTGCGGTTGTATTACCTTCCCAATTTTGAGTTATTTCGGCGTTTATTCCTAAGTTGGCTCCGCTTTTATAACTATGAGAAAAGAATATTTGGGTATAAAACTGATTGACATCGGCACGGTTATCTTTTCCGGCCACGGACCAAATCTGATTGGCAATAAAACCTACCGAAAGTCCTTTGCCCTGATGCATTAATAATACACTTGGACCAATTCCGAATTTTTCTGTTCCCAATACTTTATCTGTGGCAATGGGTACTAAAAATGCGGGGCCTATCCCGTAAATAATTCCTTTGGCTTTTGGGGCAAAAAAGGCCGTAATGGTAGCGTCACTTAAACCAAACTGATGTGTATTTTCTCCGGTAATATCTCTTTGATCTACAATCGGGATTATATATCGTGTAATTAAATTTAAATTATCACTTATCTTAAATGGAATTACAGGTTGAAAATTAATCGTATATTTTGATCCGTTAAAAGGACCAATACCATAATTTAAATTATTCTGAAAAGGCACACTTATCAGACTTGCAACGGGATTAGCGAGTTTATCTGCGAGTTCCTGAGCACTTGCTCCGGGTTTATCCGGTTTCTCTTGTGCTACAGCATTTAAACTCAGAAGAAAACAAACGGTACTAAACAACACTTTGATAGTACCATAAAATCTTGCCTTTTTCATAATTATTATTTAAAAAAATTAAACTAAGCTTTCGATTGTTAATCGTTATTGCAGCTGAATTACCCAATCAGATTATTTATCTGCAAAAACTTTTTTCCAGTCTTCTTTCATATTTACAACATGCCATTTGTTTTTGGCGGCTGCATTTAAGGAAGCATTGTCTTTCTCTGAATAACTGTATTCTCTTATGGAATCGTTATGATTGACCAACAATTGAAAAGAAGGATACTTATTACTCTGACAATATTCGAGCATGGCGATATCTCCTGCCCCACCCTCATTTCCACAGGCAAAAACGGGACGCTGACCAATATGCAATTGTATCCCCACCGGTTTAGCTGTTTTATCGTTAAACTGATTTAAGGCTGGTTCTCTAATGATGGTGCGATTGGCCTCATCAAATTTGTATTTGAAAGAAGTACCCACGACCTGTTCTTTTGGAATTCCGTAAAAATCTGATGAAATTCCTCTTACCAATTCAATAGTTCCTCCGGTAACAATAAAAGTCTTGAAACCGTTTGCCCGTAAATAAGCAAGCAATTCTAACTGTGGCTGATATCGTATTTGTGTTAGCGGAACATTTTTTCCCGGAAATTTTGCTGTTGCAAAAAAATCTTTAACATCCGCTTCAAAAGCATCTTCTGTCATTCCGGTATGCGTAGCGGCAATAAGTTCTATGAGTGCTTTTTGGCCTCCTTTTTCAAAATAGGTTTTATCTTTTTCAATAACCGCTTTAAAGGGTTGTTTCTTTGTTAATTCGGGATTGGCATCTGTCATTTTCTTTACCCGATAAAAAGCAAATAACTCCTGCACATAAGGTTTTTCTGCCCACAGTGTTCCGTCATTATCAAAAGTGGCAATCCTGTTTTCTATTGGAATAAAATCCGGACTTCCTTCTTTGGTAACCTTTTCTACATAAGCAATAATATCATTTTTTAAAGTTCCATCTGTCCAACTTGGCAATGGATCTCCAGCCACTGTATTTTCTATTTGTTTGCCGTCTGTTGTTGGAACAGTTATAGTATCTGATTTTTTACAGGAGACCAATAATAAGACTCCTAACTGTACTAAAAGTATCTTTCTAAGCATAATATTTCTGTTTTATTATATCAAAAAGATTCAGGCCATACGACCTGAATCTTTTCATTGGTTCTGTTTATTTCTTCTTTTTATCGGTCGGCTCGTCTTGCCCTTTTTCTTTAGCCAGTATATTTTTCTCGATATATTGTTTTGCTTTTATATCTTTCATCGTCTCCTCCATAATGGTGTAGGCAGAGAAACTTGGCGGAATAGAACGTGGTGGATATTCTTTAAATGTCCCTGCAAATGCAACTACATCCTGAATGGCACCATACATTAATTGAACGTGATTTAATTGCCAATCCCAAAATGTATTTGAGGTAATATCGGCTCTCTCAAAAGGGTCTTGATACAGGTTGAATATTTTTTGTAAACGCAGTTTTGTAAAAGGTTCTGCCCAAACCCCCATCGTTCCTTCGAGACGTTGCTCTGCAAATACATATTTGTAATCGCCTTCTCTAAGACCTACCAAAAGCCCGTCATCGTCTGTATAAAAGAATTTATCTCTGGCACTTTTTGGTGATTTACCTCTTAAAAAATTACTTTGATCATAACCGTCTAAGTGTACCTTATAGTTTTTACCATTGGCAGTATACCCGGTTAAAAGTTTTTTAGCCAAATCTGGTTCTCCGGCTATTGATGCCAAAGTCGGCATCCAATCATTGTGACTCATTATTTCGGTAGTAACAGTTCCCGGTTTAATTACACCCGGCCAACGTACGATACAAGGAACTCGGTATGCTCCTTCCCAGTTGGTGTTTTTTTCAGAACGGAACGGTGTCATGGCAGCATCCGGCCAGGTATTCATATGAGGGCCATTATCGGTAGAATATACTACTATGGTATTGTCGGCAATTCCTAAATCATCTAATGCTTTTAATAAATCGCCTACTGTAATATCATGTTCAATCATACCGTCAATATATTCACTGTCACCATGTGTATATTTTCCTCGGTGTTCTGCTCTCACGTGTGTACGAAGGTGCATACGGGTACCATTCCACCAGCAGAAAAAGGGTTTCCCTGCTGCATGTTGTCTTTTAATAAAATCAATAGCAGCTGCAGAAGTTTCATCGTCTACGGTCTCCATTCTTTTTTTGGTAAGTGCTCCGGTATCTTCTATTTTTTGTTTTCCAACTCTTCCAAAACGATCATCTGTAGTAGCATCATCTGAATTGGTAGCGGTACATTTTAAAACCCCTCTTGGGCCATATTTTTTCAGATATTCAGGATCTTTAGGATAATCCGGTAATTCCGGTTCTTCTTCTGCATTAAGGTGATACAGATTTCCGAAGAACTCATCAAACCCGTTTACCGTTGGTAAACTTTCATTACGATCTCCGACGTGATTTTTACCAAACTGTCCTGTTACATATCCCAATTGTTTCATAATCCCTCCTATAGAAGGATCTAACTGACTCATACCCATTGGCGCTCCCGGAAATCCTACCTTGGTAAGACCTGTTCTAAGACCATGTTGACCTGTTAAGAAGGCGGCGCGTCCTGCTGTACAACTTTGTTCTCCGTAATAATGCAAAAAACGTTCTCCTTCATTTGCAATACGGTCGATGTTTGGTGTTGTAAATCCCATTAAACCATCGCTGTAGGCACTGATATTAGTGGTACCAATATCGTCTCCCCAAATGATCAGAATGTTGGGTTTTTTGTTATTCTGAGCATGTAATCCGGTAAAGCAGACCAATGCAACTAATTGTATCGCATTTCGAAATCTACATTTAAAATTGATTTGTTTCATGATGATAAATTTTGTTACTAATTCTTGTTCTAGGGGTGTCGGCAAAAAATGTTTTAACAAAATCAAATACAGTAAAACCTGTTCGGGTTGAAGTAAAATTTTCAGATCATTTTTGAAAGGAGTTTATAAGTAGGATTTTTTTAACATTTTTTTTGCAAGTGGCTCAAAATTAGACAATAAAGAACAGACCAAAGTCATTTATGAGTAATGACCTTGTTTCATTTTATAAAATGAAACATAAAAAAACAGACAGGCAATAAAAAAAGCTTATGAAATTTTCATAAGCTTTTTTATACAAAACAAAAACCACCAGAATAATTCTGATGGTTTTTTATACTAATTCGTTCTTGTAAATAGCAATTATTCTATTTCAGAAACTCTCATGGTGTTTACCATTCCTTTATCTTTAATTGGCATTGCCGCAAGGTTGATCAAGTAATCTCCTTTTACCGCATATCCTTTTTCTACTGCTATTTTGTTAACGTCTGTTACAGTATCATCTGTACTTTCGTCTTTATCATAGAAATACGATTTTACTCCCCATAATAAATTCAATTGGGTCAGGATTCTTCTGTTTGAAGTAAATACTAAAATATGAGCTGATGATGGTCTCCAAGCCGAAATTTGGAAAGCTGTATAACCACTATTAGTTAAGGTACAAATTGCTTTTGCATCAATTTCATTAGCTAATAAAGCAGCCTGGTGACAAACTGTTTTGGTAATAAAACGTTTCGTTTTAATTTGAGGTGTATTCTGTGGAACATTGATTAGTGGAGAATCTTCAACCGCTTCACAAATTTGAGTCATTTTCTGAATCACCTGTACCGGATAATTTCCTGTCGCAGTTTCTCCAGATAACATTACAGCATCAGCACCATCCATTACCGAGTTGGCAACGTCATTTACTTCCGCTCTGGTTGGTGTTAAACTCGTAATCATCGTTTCCATCATCTGAGTAGCAACAATAACCGGAATCCTTGCTGTTTTAGCTCTTCTGATCAAATCTTTTTGTACTAATGGAACTTCGTGTGCAGGAAGTTCAACTCCTAAATCTCCACGCGCAACCATCAAGGCATCACAATACGCTACAATTTTATCGATGTTCTCAAGCGCTTCCGGCATTTCGATTTTAGCCACAATCGGAATTTTATATTCTGAATGTTGAGCAATCAATTCTTGTAAGTCTTGCAAATCGCGAGGTGTTTTTACAAACGAAAGTGCAATCCAGTCTACTTTTTGTCCGATAGCGAAAATCGCATCAGCAATATCTTTTTCAGTTAAGGCCGGTAAAGAAATTTTAGTGTTTGGAAGGTTAACCCCTTTTTTAGATTTTAACTCTCCACCCTGAATTACTTTAGCAACAACTTCTGATTTTTTATCTGTTGAAATAATTTCAAAAATCAACTTACCGTCATCCAATAAAATACGTTCTCCCGGATTCACATCATTTGGAAAATTTTGATACTTCATGAATACTTTTGAAGCAGTTCCGATAATATCTTCAGCAGTTGTAAACGTGATTAAATCACCATCGTGTACTACTGTTCCTTCTTCCATTACTCCAACTCTAAGTTTTGGTCCTTGCAAATCCCCAAGGATTGCTGTAGTGTAACCAAACTCTTCGTTTAATCCTCTGATAATCTCGATTTTTTCTTTTACTCCTTCGTAATCTGCATGCGAAAAATTGATTCTAAATACATTTACACCTGCCTCGATCATATCCTTGATAATCTCTCTCGTACTACATGCAGGCCCAAGTGTAGCTACAATTTTAGTTTTTTTGTTTGTAAGCATTTTTTTTAAAAAATTAAATTGTTTTTTGACTTTATTTTGTTTGTATCCACAACATATATAGCTGCGATACTCTCTATTGCATTTAGCTGTTGTTGGATTTCTGAAAAATCAATAGCCTCGTCGCTATTCTCAATTTTCAGGAAAAAATCTACTTTTTTGAATTCAGGAAGTAAATGAATTGTTGTAGAAACCTCACTCGTTTCATCGGAAAACAAATTCTGGAAATCATTTGTACTCACTGAAATGATTTCATGTTTATTCTGAATCAAATTCCATGAAACGGCTTTCTCGGAATCATAATAGTAAAATCTGGAGAAATTTGCCTCACCTTCTTTAGTTTGAGCATGGATCTCGTTCTTACTCTTACTTAAGTTAATAGGAAGTTTTTTATTGATAAAATAGGCCAATCTATAATCTTCTAATGAAGTATGAATTGCCATTAAATAATAATCAATTTCGTCAAATTCGTCTAAATCCAATCTATGAATTGCCATATCATGAAAAATCAAGTTGTAAATATACTATTTCTAACGGAGCATCAATAGTTAAGATTAGCTTGTTTTTGTTAATTTATAAACGAAAACGTTGTAGCTTTAACAAAGCTGAGCTAATTTTGTAGTTATTTCTTATCTATTTTTTCTTGAAATGCAAAATAAGCTCTTTGTGATGCTTTTTCTTCTGCTTTCTTTTTTGAAGTTGCTCTTGCTCTCGCAATTACTTTATCGTCTATACTTAATTTTACGCCAAACAAACGTTGACCATCAATTCCGTTGTCCTCGAAAATATCATAGTGAAAGATCTTTTTTTCTTTCTGACACCATTCGATAACCAGACTTTTATAACTAATTACTTTCCCTTCAAGTCGGGCAATGTCTACATAAGGTGTAATGACTCTTTTTTGAATAAACTTTTCACAAAAAGGATATCCTTTATCGAGATAAATAGCACCAATAAGAGATTCAAAAATATTACCATGAATATTTTCTCCAAAATGATGAATGGGTACTTTGCTCTCTACAAAGCGAACTAAATTCAAATCTTTTCCCAATTCATTCAAATGCTCACGGCTCACGATTTTCGAACGCATTTTTGTCAAATAACCTTCATCTCCATTGGGTGCTTTGTTAAACAGATGCGCTGCAATTACAGCACTTAACATGGCATCTCCCAGAAATTCCAGACGTTCGTAATTAATCGGATTTCCCTTTTCGTCTTGCTTATTAGAAGATCGGTGCGTAAACGCTTTCTTATAAAAATCAATTGAACCGGGCTGAAAACCCAGTATTTTCTGAATACTGTCAAAAAAAATCCCGTCTTCTTGAGAACGGGATTTCGAAAATATTTTTTTGATAATATTCATAGACAAAACTAAAACTAGTCAACTAATTTTTTAAACAATACACAAGCATTATGTCCTCCAAAACCAAAAGTGTTACTCATAGCAACATTTACTTCTCTTTTTTGAGGTTTGTTTAAGGTAAGGTTTAATGATGGATCAATCTTTTCGTCAACAACCGTATGATTAATTGTTGGTGGCACAATACCGTGTTTCATTGCCAAAATAGAAGCAATTGCTTCAATAGCTCCGGCAGCACCAAGTAAGTGACCTGTCATCGATTTAGTAGAGTTGATATTGATGTTTTTTGCATGTTCGCCAAAAACAGCACTAATCGCTTTTAATTCTGCTACATCACCAAGAGGAGTAGAAGTTCCGTGTGTGTTGATATGATCAACATCTTCAGGATTCATTCCGGCATCTCTCAATGTATTTTTCATTACTGCAATAACCCCGATTCCTTCCGGATGTGGTGCTGTTAAGTGGTACGCATCAGATGACATTCCGCCTCCGCCAATTTCGCAATAAATTTTTGCGCCACGAGCTTTAGCATGTTCGTAATCTTCAAGAACCAAAGCTCCTGCTCCTTCTCCTAAAACAAAACCGTCTCTGGTTCCGTCAAAAGGTCTTGAAGCGGTTTGTGGACTTTCGTTTCTTGTTGATAAAGCGTGCATAGAATTAAAACCTCCCATACCGGCAATCGTAATTGCTGCTTCTGAACCACCTGAAACAATAACATCACACATTCCTAAACGAATGTAGTTGAAAGCATCAATTAATGCATTTGCAGAAGATGCACATGCAGAAACAGTAGTATAATTTGGTCCCATATAACCATTACGCATCGAAATATGCGCAGGAGCTATATCGGCAATCATTTTAGGTATAAAAAACGGATTAAACTTTGGAGTTCCGTCCCCTTTTGCATAATAAATTACCTCTTCCTGAAAAGTTTCTAAACCTCCAATTCCTGCTCCCCAAATAACACCAACTCTTTGTTTGTCGATATTATCATCTGTAAGTCCAGCATCTTTAATAGCTTCATCACTGGCAGCAACTGCATATTGTGCAAATTTGTCTAATCTTCGAGATTCTTTGCGATCCATAAAATCTTCAATATTGAAGTTTTTTACTTCACAGGCAAATTTCGTCTTATGCTTCTCTGTATCATAATATGTGATAGGAGCGGCTCCGCTAACTCCATTCACAAGTGCGTCCCAATATTCCTGGATATTATTCCCGATAGGAGTAAGAGCACCTAATCCTGTTACAACAACTCGCCTTAATGCCATAAATATGTATTTTGTACTTTAAACAAATAAAACCCACGCTTTCTTAACTGTAGTGTTACTTAAGAGCTATGGGCATTACAATATAAATATATCTTTTTGATTGAAAATCAACCGAAATTTAAATTTTAAAAAAAATAATAACACCCGAATTTTTAAGATTCCAATTCTTTAAAAAACAAATTCCAATTTTGGAATCTGGACATTCAATTTTGGAATTTTAAAAAATTCGGGTGTGTATTTATTATTTTTTAGCTTCTTCGATATAAGAAATAGCTTGACCAACAGTAGCAATGTTTTCTGCTTGATCGTCTGGAATTTGGATATCAAATTCTTTTTCGAATTCCATAATAAGCTCAACAGTGTCTAATGAGTCAGCTCCTAAATCATTAGTGAAGCTTGCTTCTGTTACAACTTCGTTTTCGTCAACACCTAATTTGTCTACGATAATCGCTTTTACTCTTGATGCAATGTCTGACATAATCTTTAATTTTAGAATTTAATTTGTTGGCAAAAATAAAAAACTTTATTTTAAAACAACTATTTAGTTTATAAATGTGACACTAATTTATAAAATTAATTTCAAGAAAGCCCTTTTAATACTATTTATTTTGGATTATTATTCCGTTTTTTGCATTCTCAAAATAAAACGGATTATGAAAAAAATTATTGTTTTTGCCTCAGGATCAGGAAGTAATGCAGAAAACATTATAAAGCACTTCGCAAAAACCAAAATTGCAAAAGTCGTTTCTGTCTTTACCAATAATGCTTCGGCAAAAGTTATTGAAAGAGCCAAAAATCATCAAATTCCTATCGAAATCTTTTCGAAAACCGAACTTCTAGAAAGAAAAATAGTGCAAAAAATAGAAGAAATCGATCCGGATTTGATTGTACTCGCCGGTTTTTTGCTGAAATTCCCGGAAAGCATAATCGAGAAATATCCTAATAAAATAATCAACATCCATCCTGCCCTTTTACCTAATTACGGAGGAAAAGGAATGTACGGCATGCACATACACAGGGCGGTAGTAGAAAACAAAGAAAAAGAAACCGGAATCTCCATTCATTTTGTAAACGAACATTATGACGAAGGTGCTATAATTTTCCAGAAAAGCGTAGCCCTGACAGTCGAAGATACACCGGAAACAGTAGCCGAAAAGATCCATGGACTGGAACAAAAGTATTTTCCGGAAATTATTTCCCGTTTACTGGAAGATTAAAGGCTAATAAAAAATTCCAAAAATTAAATTCCAAATTCCAACCTTTTGACTCCTTTTAGGAAGACGAGGTGAATTAAAATTAAATTCCAAAAATCAAATTCCAAATTCCAACCTTTTGAATCCTTTTAGGAAGACGAAGTGAATTAAATTAAATTCTAAAAATCAAATTCCAAATTCCAACCTTTTGACTCCTTTTAGGAAGACGAAGTGAATTAAATCTAAAATCTGAATTCTAAAATCTAAAATTCAAATCCTTTGACTCCTTTTAGGAAGGCAAGGTCAATTTAATCTGAAATCTGAATTCAAAAATCTAAAATTCAAAAATGACCCAACACCAAGTACACATATACACAGACGGAGCAGCAAAGGGAAACCCCGGAAACGGAGGGTACGGCGTAGTGATGGAACTGGTTGGAACACCACATAAAAAAGAATTCTACGAAGGTTTTCGACTTACAACCAATAACAGAATGGAGCTTTTGGCCGTAATTGTGGGTCTAGAAAAACTTAAAAACCCAAACATGACGGCTTTAGTCATTTCAGATTCCAAATATGTTGTAGATTCTGTTCTGAAAAAATGGGTTTTCGGATGGGAGAAAAAAGGTTATACCGGCAAAAAAAACCCAGACCTATGGAAACGTTTTTTAATCGTTTACCGAAAACACCAAGTTGATTTCAAATGGATCAAAGGTCATAACAATCATCCTCAAAACGAGCGCTGTGATCAATTGGCGGTTATGGCAGCAACGCAAACTAAATTATCTGTTGACGTTTATTACGAAACCGTCGCTTCTAAAGAATAAAAAAATAACGCATCAGAACCCCCAGCTTCCGATGCGTTATTCAACTTACTAACTTAATTTTTACTTACTCCTTGTCTAAATCTTTAGCCTTGCTGAATCCAACAAGCAAACCAACTCCCGACATGGTAATGATAGTCGCCGGATAAACAACATCCGGATTCATTTGTGTATAAGTGGTAAGGAACAAAGCGATAAAAAGACCAACACCGATTCCAATTAAAAGAAAAGCGGTATTTAGAATAAAGATTTTCCACATTGGAGCTCCTTTTCCTCTGCCTTCAAAAAAAATACTGGCATCAACACCTTTCTCGATTAATGCTAAACGTTCTCTATTTCTTGTGGAATAAATCAGATAAACTATTCCGAAGATCATAAAGAAAAAACTGATTGGGATTAAAATTTTCACATCCATATTATTATTTTTTTAATTGATTGATACTTCATAGGACGAGGGGAGTTTTGTTTAGGTTACAAGTTTCTTTGAAAAAATTTCAATTTTTTTTAAATTCCAAATTCCAAACTGGGTGGAGCCTCAAAATATTTTGAACCACATAAGGTTCTTTTTAATGAGTCTACCTATTAAATATAATGCAGTTTTTTTGCCTAACAGTATTAATTTAAGGAAACATAAAAAAAATGCCGAACTAGGTGGAACCTCAAAATATTTTAAACCATATAAGTAAAGTAAGAAAATATAAGTTTATTTTTAATGGGCGTACCTAATTAAATATAATGTAGTTCTTTGCTCAACAGTATTAATTTCAAAAAGACGCCCTCCCTTGGAATTTGGAATTTAAAAATTTTGGAATTTGCGTTTTACATTTTGGAATTTAAAAATTTTGGAATTTTTTCAAAGAAACTTGTAACCTAAACAGACAACCTGTCGTCCTATATAATATGAGTACTTTAGATGATCAGCATTATATCCGTTTAATTATACAGGGCGATAGTAATTCTTTTGCCGTGTTGGTCAATCGTTATAAGGATATGATCTTTAGTTTAGCACTCAAAATGGTTAAAAACAGAGAGGAAGCGGAAGAAGTGGCGCAGGACACTTTTATAAAAATTTACACTTCTCTGAGCAAGTTTAAAGGAGATTCGAAATTTTCGACCTGGATTTATAAGATTGCCTATAACACTTGTTTGGATCGTTTGAAGAAGAATAGGAAAGAAGAAAACAATATTTCGATCGATGAATTTTCGGCGCATTTAATCAAAACAATGGACAATGCTTTGAGTGTTTTGGAAGAGAAAGAACGCAAACAAACGATTCAGAAATGCTTAAATTTGTTACCCGGAGACGAAAATTTCCTACTGACTTTGTTTTATTTTGATGATCAGAGTTTAGAAGAAATAGGAAAAATAATGAATATCTCGGCCAATAATGCCAAAGTAAAATTATTTAGAAGCCGACAGAAGTTAGCCGTAATTTTGAAGAAACAGTTAGAACCAGAAATAGTAGCGTATTATGAAAGAGAGCGATAAAAACATAGAAAATCTTGTTGACAAAATGATGGCCGAAACTACTTTGGAATCACCATCTATTGATTTTACTTCGAAACTAATGGTTCAGATCTTAGCTACCGAGAAAAGCAAAGTCAAAGCGTATGCCCCTTTAATTTCAAAACAAATCTGGTTTGCCATAGCTGCTGCGTTAATCACAATGACGATCTATGTCGTTATGATCAGTGGAGAAAAGAATACAAAAATAGACGCTTTATATGCGGTTAATTTTGCTGATTTGCTACCCGCGATAACTATTTCAAACAATATCTTATATGCTTTTCTGGTGATTCCTTTTATGATATTGATTCAGATACCGCTATTGAAAAACTATTACGAAAGAAAGTATCCTTTGTAGATTTTGATTTTTTCGTTTTTTTAACCCAAACTTTCAAACTCTTTATTCGATGAAATAATTGTTTTTCAAAGAAAAAAAACGTATCCTGATCCATCTAAAGTTTCAAACATAATTTACTCATTTACAAGGCTTTTAATCCTAAATACAGCCTTGTTTTTTTATGAAAATTTTGAGAGTGTAAACCGTTGCAATATTGCAACTTATGAAGTATCTTTGCACCCTAATTCGAAATTCATAAAATGAATAAACTATTGATTGTTGGAACGGTTGCTTTCGACGCGATTGAAACTCCTTTCGGAAAAACAGATAAAATATTAGGTGGTGCTGCAACTTACATTGGTTTATCAGCGTCTTTTTTTAACCTGCAATCGGCTATTGTTTCTGTAGTTGGAGACGATTTCCCTCAAGAACACTTAGATTTATTAACTTCAAAAAATATTGATATTTCAGGTATCGAAATTGTAAAAGGAGGAAAAACCTTTTTCTGGAGCGGTTTGTACCACAATGATTTAAATTCAAGAGATACGCTTGTTACGGAACTAAACGTTTTAGCTGACTTTCAACCAAAGGTTCCTCAAAACTTTAAAGATGCAGATATCGTGATGTTAGGAAACTTACATCCTTTAGTACAAAGCAGTGTTTTAGATCAGTTAGAGAAAAAACCAAAATTAGTAGTTTTAGACACTATGAATTTCTGGATGGATTGTGCTTTACCGGAATTACTTGAAGTAATCAAACGTGTAGACGTGATTACAATCAATGATGAAGAAGCAAGACAACTTTCAGGAGAATATTCATTAGTAAAAGCGGCAGCTAAAATCCAGGAATTGGGACCAAAATATGTGGTGATCAAAAAAGGAGAACACGGCGCACTTTTATTCCACAACAGAGAAGTATTCTTTGCACCGGCATTACCATTAGAAGATGTTTTTGATCCGACAGGAGCAGGAGATACTTTTGCAGGTGGTTTTTCAGGATTCATTGCACAAAGCGAAAACATTTCGTTTAACAATATGAAAAATGCAATTATTTACGGTTCAAATTTAGCTTCATTCTGTGTAGAGAAATTTGGAACCGAAAGGATGGAAACATTAAGCAAAGCTGAAGTAGCGATTCGATTACAACAATTTAAATCGTTAACTCAGTTTGACATAGAAATATAATGCCTAAGAGCCTCGATAAAACGGGGCTTTTTTATTTGGTTAACATACACAACTTACAACAACACAAAATACAAAAAAAATGAGCGACGCTTTAAAACACGAATGTGGTATAGCCCTAGTTAGACTACTTAAACCGCTTGAATATTACAAAGAAAAATACGGCACTGCTTTCTACGGGATACAAAAAATGTATCTGATGATGGAAAAACAGCACAACCGTGGTCAGGATGGTGCAGGTTTTGCCAGTATCAAACTTGATGTTGAACCTGGACAACGTTATATCAGCAGAGTCCGTTCGAATCACGCATCACCTATACAAGACGTTTTTAAGCAAATCAACGAACGCATCAACGAAGAGATGACTGCGCGTCCTGAACTTGCTGACAACATCGAAAAACTAAAAGCCGAAATACCTTATATAGGAGAATTATTCTTAGGACACGTTCGTTACGGAACTTTCGGTAAAAACAGCATCGAAAGCGTTCATCCATTTTTACGTCAAAGTAACTGGATGCACCGTAACCTGATTTTGGCAGGTAACTTTAATATGACTAATGTTAAAGAACTTTTCGAAAACTTAGTTGAACTTGGACAACATCCAAAAGAAATGGCCGATACCGTTACGGTAATGGAAAAAATTGGTCACTTTCTGGACAAAGAAGTAATGCAATTGTACCAAGACTGCAAACAAGAAGGTTATTCTAAAAGAGAAGCTTCTCCTGTTATCGCAGAACGTTTGGATATCGCAAAAATATTAACCCGCTCTGCTAAAAACTTAGATGGTGGTTACGCAATGGCCGGATTATTGGGTCATGGTGACGCTTTTGTTTTTAGAGACCCGGCTGGAATTCGCCCTGCTTACTTTTATCAAGATGATGAAGTGGTAGTTGTGGCTTCTGAGCGTCCGGTTATTCAGACTGTATTTAATGTACCGTTTGAAAGTGTTCAGGAAATTGAACCGGGAAGCGCTTTGATTATCAAAAAAAGCGGAAAAGTTTCGATGGAGCAAATTTTGGAACCAACGGTAAAAAAAGCTTGTTCATTTGAAAGAATCTATTTCTCAAGAGGAAGCGATGCTGAAATTTACCAGGAGCGTAAAAATTTAGGAAAACTAATTTTACCTGCCGTTCTTAAATCAATTGACAGCGATACAGACAATACTGTTTTCTCTTATATTCCGAATACGGCTGAAACTTCTTTTTACGGTTTAGTTGAAGCGGCTCAGGATTTCCTGAATCAGCGTAAAAACAATTACATCTTAGAAAATCGCAATACACTTACGACTGAAACTTTACAGGAATTATTAGCTGTAAAAATTCGTACGGAGAAAGTAGCAATTAAAGACGCTAAACTTAGAACCTTCATCACAGAAGACAGCAGTCGTGATGACTTGGTAGCGCACGTTTATGACGTTACTTACGGAGTAATTAAACCAACAGACAACTTAGTTATTATTGACGACAGTATCGTTCGTGGAACTACCCTTAAAATGAGTATCATCAAAATGATGGATCGTTTAAATCCTAAACGTATCGTAATCGTTTCATCAGCACCACAAATTCGTTACCCGGATTGTTACGGAATTGATATGGCAAAACTGGAAGGTCTTGTTGCTTTTAGAGCAGCATTGGCTTTATTAAAAGAAAGAAACTTATACCATATAGTAGACGAGGTTTACACTAAATGTAAAGCACAGGAAAACTTCGCAGACACTGATGTTATAAACTACGTAACTGCTATTTACGATCCGTTCACTCCGGAAGAGGTTTCAGACAAAATTGCAGAGATGTTGAGCTCTCCGGAAATCAATGCTGAAGTAAAAATTATATTCCAAAAAGTAGAAGACTTACATATTGCCTGTCCAAAAAATCTTGGAGACTGGTACTTCACCGGAGACTACCCTACACCGGGTGGAAATCGTGTTGTAAACCGAGCTTTCATGAATTTTTATGAAGGAAAAGACGCAAGAGCTTATTAGAAAAATATTAACAAAAGGTTAATTTGTGCATTTCATCGGTTTTTTTTGCCTTTAATCCTAAATGTTTGGCAAAATCGATCTGCTACGATACTTTTGAACTACCATAACATTAGTAGGTTAAGTTTATGGTAGATTTGGGGCAAAAAGGGTGGAAGTAATTCCACCTTTTTTATTGGAATAAAGTCAAGGAATTAACCGAGGTAAGAAATTACGTATTTCATCGAATATATTTGCACTTCGTCTAAAATATTTGGCGGTACCGCATCACTATCCTACTTTTACTATACCATAACATTAGTAGGTTAAGTATATGGTAGATTTGGGGCAAAAAAGGTGGAAGCAATTCCACCTTTTTTATTGGAACAAAGGCACTTGATTTTAAATTCCAAATTTTTTAAATTCCAAATTCCAAAAATGATTGGGGGTCAAACTGGAATGATTACTCTCTACTTCATCTTCTATCTTGCTTTATTATCAACAAAAGAAGGCTCTTACTTAATCAATCTGTTTCATACGTCTTTGGCTCACTTATGCTCTTGTTTTCTACAGTAGGACAACTCTAAAACGCACAAAAAACATCACATTCAAAAACAATTGAATTATACGTTTTTCAAACCAAATTTCCCGCAACCTTGTCCTTTCGACGAGGGAGACTCGAGCGAAAGCGAATAGACGAAATAAATCGCACTCGTAAATCAATAAAGATTGGTGTTTTAGTATGCGGAATTTCTGGTGTGATTTCTCGACTTCGCTCGAAAGGACACAAAAGAGCAAGTGACACAAAAAAAGAAACAGATCTCTACAGGAAGTTTACCTCACTACTTCGGACTCGATCCGAAAAAAAAGTCATAAAAAAACCCGATTAACTCTTTACGAATTAATCGGGTTTTATATCCTGCGAAAAAAGACTATTTGTCTAATGCAAATCTTCTTGCTACTTCTGTCCAGTTAATTACACTGAAGAAAGCTTCAATATAATCCGGTCTTCTGTTTTGGTAGTGTAAGTAATAAGCGTGCTCCCAAACATCCATTCCTAAGATTGGCGTTCCACCGCAACCAACTTCCGGCATTAACGGGTTGTCTTGGTTTGGAGTTCCGCAAACATCTAATTTCCCACCTTTGTGTACACATAACCAAGCCCATCCTGAACCAAATTGTGTTGCACCTGCTTTAGCGAATTTTGCTTTGAATTCTTCAAAAGTTCCAAAAGAAGATTCGATTGCAGCTAATAAATCACCTGTTGGCAATCCACCACCATTTGGAGTCATTACAGTCCAGAATAAATTGTGATTATAGAAACCACCACCATTATTACGAACAGCAGCGTTTGATTTATCTAAATTGATTAAGATATTTTCGATTGTTTTCCCTTCTAAATCTGTTCCCGCGATTGCTGCATTAAGATTTGTTGTGTAAGCATTATGATGTTTTGAATGGTGAATTTCCATTGTACGAGCATCAATATGTGGTTCTAATGCATCATATGCATAAGGTAATTGTGGTAATTCAAAAGCCATGGTATTGCGATTTTATGGTTTATAATAATTTATCCCAAAATTAAACATTTAACTTTGGAATAGAAAATACTATTTCGTTATAATTCAATTTAATTAATTGATAATTCGGCATTTAAGAACATAAACACCTGTAAATCTTTACTTTCCGTTAAAAGAAGTCATTGTATTCTCTAAACCGGCAGTTCCAAATGATTTAATAATTTCTGAAGACATTTCCAAACGCTCCTGTAATTTTGCTTTTTCCTCTTCGTCCCAATCTCCTAAAACATAATCTACTTGTTGTCCTTTTTTAAATTGGTCACTGATACCAAATCTAAAACGGGTATAATTTTGAGTATTCAGAACCAGATTGATGTTTTTTAGTCCGTTATGTCCGCCGTCACTGCCTTTTGGCTTGATCCGGATCGTTCCGAAAGAAAGGTTTAAATCATCTGTAATAACCAAAATATTCTCTAATGGAATATTTTCTTTATCCATCCAATGTTTCACAGCCTTCCCGCTTAGATTCATGTAAGTGTTAGGCTTTAAAAGAAAAAAAGTTCTTCCTTTAAATTTGTATTCGGCAAGAGCGCCAAGTTTTACTGTTTCAAAAGAAAGTCCTTCTTTTTTAGCTAAAAAATCTAACACTTTAAATCCGATATTATGTCTTGTGTTTACGTATTCAGCCCCTATGTTGCCTAATCCCACGATTAAATATTTCTTCATATAATCTATATTCTCTTCTGTTTTTGCTGATGAAAACAGGTTTTGTATCCATTTTATCATGATACAAAAATAGGGTTAATTTGGGAATGTGGCAATTGGAGAATGTGGTAATTGGAGAATGTGACAATTAGATAATTTCTCTACTTTGGGTTTAATTGCAAACGATGTTAGTTTTTTTTTGCAAAGCCTCTTGAAAATTCCCCACTGTCAGGCTGAGCGAAGTCGAAGCCTTTTTTACCTAACAAGCCCTTCGACTTCGCTCAGGGTGACAATAGTATGAGAGAGAGTGTTCCTAGAAAGATAATTGATCCGTAAGAAAAGCCTTTAACCGTAGTGAACGTAAGGATTCAAAATCAAATCATTTCAATAACTTACTCACTAAAAAGCTTAGCAACTCAGAATCTTTAGAACAAAAAAAAAGCACCAGTTTTGCAACTGATGCTTTTGTATTTGAATTGAAAAAAAATTATTTTTTCTTTCCTTTTGCAGGTGCTTTTGCAGCTTTTGCAGCTTCTTGAGCAGCTTTCATAGCAGCACGAGAAATTCTTACCTGAGCAACAACAGTGTTGTCTGGGTGCATAACTTTGTATTCTGGTGAACCAACTTTAGTAACGTATAATTTGTTACCCATTTCAAGTGGAGTAATGTCAGCTTCAACAAAATCAGGAAGATCTTTAGGTAAAGCTTTAACTTTTAATTTACGAGTGTTTAAACGTAAAACACCACCTGCAAGAACACCTTTAGATGTACCAACGATTTTCACAGGAACTTCCATAGTGATTTCTTTGTCATCAAATAATTGAAAGAAGTCAATGTGTAAAATTTTGTCTGATACTGGGTGAACTTGGATATCTTGCAAAATTGCATTGAATGATTTTCCTTTTCCAAGCTCAATCACAACTGTGTGTGCATTTGGAGTGTAAACCAAGTTTTTGAACGCTGCAGCGTCTGCTGAGAAGTGTACTGCTTGATTTCCTCCGTATAACACGCAAGGAACCGCTCCAGCATTACGTAAGGCTTTAGTTGACACTTTGCCCACGCTTTCTCTTTCTGATCCTTTAATTGTAATCGATTTCATTGTAAAAAAAATATAGTTATTAATAAATATTTATTGTTATAAGCTTTAAGCAATACGCTTTAGGCTTTTTGTCATGATATTATTTTGAGTTTGCTTAAAGCCTACTACCAAATAATTACATGATAAATTTCCCACTAATGGAATTGTTGTGGTGCACCATGTGCATAACTTCAGCAAAAAGAGGTGCACAACTCACTACTCTGATTTTCTTTGATTCTCTCTTTAACGGAATAGAATCGGTAACTATTAATTCGCTTAATTTCGAATTTTCAATTTTATCGTAAGCGTCACCTGATAATATAGCGTGTGTACAAATTGCTCTAACGCTTAATGCTCCTTTTTCGATCATTAAGTCTGCTGCTTTCGCTAATGTTCCACCCGTATCGATCATGTCGTCTACTAGTATTACGTTACGTCCTTTTACTTCACCAATCAGCTCCATAGTGTCGATAACGTTAGCTGCTTTTCTTTGTTTGTAACAGATTACTACATCTGATTCTAAAAACTTAGAGTAAGCATATGCTCTTTTTGAACCTCCCATATCCGGAGATGCAATAGTTAGATTTTCTAACTTTAAACTTTCTACGTATGGTAAAAAGATGGTAGAGGCAAATAAATGGTCTACCGGTTTTTCGAAAAACCCCTGGATTTGATCTGCGTGTAAATCCATTGTCATTACTCTTGTCGCTCCGGCAGCATCTAATAAATTAGCTACTAATTTTGCTCCAATCGGAACTCTTGGTTTGTCTTTTCTATCCTGTCTTGCCCAACCAAAATAAGGCATAACAGCTGTAATGTGTCTTGCTGATGCACGCTTTGCTGCATCAATCATTAGTAACAATTCCATCAAATTATCGGCTGTTGGAAATGTCGAACAAACGATAAAAACACGTAATCCTCTAATTGATTCTTCATACGATGGTTGAAATTCTCCATCACTGTATGTTGACATCGTTACTTTCCCTAACGGAATTCCGTATTGTTCTGCAATTTTTTCTGCAAGATAAACACTTTGTGAACAAGCAAAAATTTTAGCTTCTGGTTCTAGGTGCGACATTATAATTTTTTGTTTTTGCTCCGCTGCACTCTGCACGATTCGGCTTTATCATTTTCGGTAAAGCAAGACCTGCATAAATGCCTCGGGTGTAGTTAGTTGTGTGTGCGTCGTTTTAACGAGGTGCAAATTTAGAAAATTTATTGGACACTGAAAGGAAAAATTTAAGTATTTTTAGTAGTTCATTTAAAATTATTTTTTACATTTGCACCGTGTTAAAGGAATAGGCACAGTTATGACATCATAATTACTTATTCTATTGCGTTAAAATAATCACTTTTTTGATTGTTTTTTCGTCTGCTAAGCCCGGATGGCGGAATTGGTAGACGCGCTGGTCTCAAACACCTGTGGGAAACCGTGCCGGTTCGACTCCGGCTCCGGGTACAAAAACCTCTTCTTTCGAAGAGGTTTTTTTGGTTTTAGGAAATTTTGAAAATTCAGAAAAAATGGATAAAATTCCAAATTTTGAAATTCCAAATTCCAACCTTTGTGGATTAAAGCTGACAGGTTTCAAAAACCTGTCAGCTTTGGTTTTAGGGTTTGTATTTGAAATCAACTTAAAACATTCTGCATCAGTTGATTCCTTTATTAATTATTATCGTATTACTTCCTGATTTTGACGGTTTTTGAAATTCCAATCTTTGCGGATTAAAGCTGACAGGTTTTTGAAACCTGTCAGCTTTGGTTTTAGGATTTGTATTTGAAATCAACTTAAAATATTCTGCATCAGTTGATTATTTATTAATTATTATTGTATTACTTCTTGATTTTACTGTTTTTTTCTAAATTTACAAGTAACTCAAGTTTGGAATGATCGCTTCTATCTTTCCTTCCTTTATAGTAACCCTTTTAATTGAAATCCTCCTAAACCAATAAACCATGAAGAATAAAAAATCACTAAACTTTGTTTTTTTAATTGTAGCAATCATTCTGGGAAGTATTTTGTATAAGCAGTTCGACTTTGAAAAATTAAAATTTGAACACAATGGTCTGGCCATTCTTTATAGTATTGTCTTTGTTTTTTCTATTTACATTTTAATTAAAGACTACAGGGATAAAATTTAAAAAATTCCAAAATTTGAAATTCCAAATTCCAAAATTTTTGAAACACGAATCTCTTTATTTTGACGGTCAAGAGTGGGAAAAGAAACATTGCGTCACATCTGAAGTACACGAGCTCCTTTAAAAAATAAAAAAGCTCCCGGGTGGGAGCTTTTAAGTGTTTTATTATTTAGTTGGGTGAGGTGCTATTAATTGAACATTAACAGAACCTCCTCCGTCTAGAGAAAGACCTTTTTTGAATGTTCCTGTTGCAGGGTCTACTTCGTAGATGGCAGCAGCAGCCGGAGCGTCAACAGGAGTAATTGCGGTGTAATACTTTCCATTAAGTACCAATGGTGAGCGCACCATAGCAACCGGACTTAGCGGGGTGTTGATCAGTGAAACTGTTTTATTTTTCAAATCAATCTTAACCAACTGACCTACATTTTTTAAACGGTCTCTTACCGAAGTCATTAATTCTTCGTATTGTATCGTACCAATTGCAATACCATTACCTACATAGTTTATGCCCATCAAGCAGGCTTGTTTGCCTAGTGGTGTCGTTACATCTATAAAAAAGTCTTTGTCAAATTCTGCTGTACCTTTTTTAATTCGCACAACACCGGATTTTCCGCCTATTCCTGTCCAGAATTTACCGGCACTGGCTACGAAATAATGATTTCCTTCTTCATCTTTATCTAAGGAGTGCAAGTAATCGTAACCAACTCCACCTTCTGTAGCGGTACTTTTAATTACTTTCATATTGGTCATTGCCGGATAATCGTAAACCAAAGCTCTTACACCGTCAACTGCGTATGTTTTTCCTATATTATCGTAGAAATAACCTCCCAGAATAAGTTTACCGTTGTCTATAAACGCTTTTCCAACAGAAAACTGAACGCCTGAGTTTGCTGCATCATAAGGTACTGCAATAGTTCCTTTTGCCTCGATTACAAACTCGTTTAGTTTGATTCTTGCCCAGCCTACTGTACCATTATTAATATCTAATCCTCCGAAAACCAACATGGTATTATCATCAACAATGTTTAGCGATTGAAAATAATTTGGCACTACACCATCTGTAAGTATAGCGGCTTTTTCTTTTAAACTACCATCTTTACCCATTTCATATTGAATGAATTTCTTTAGCGGAAGATTCATCAAATAGACATATTGTTTGTGCCAGATATATCGGGAGCCGTTAGCTTCCAGTCCTTTTCCTTTAAAAGTCAGAGATCCTTCTGTTAGTGCAGGCACAGAAGCCAAGTATTGTAATTCCTGAGTCCAGCTTGCTACCGTAAAATGCTGAGCACTTTGTACCTCAACCTCATCTGATTTTGAACTGCAGGAGGTGACTGCCGATAGTAAAAGAGCAGAAAAGAAAAGAAGGGATGATTTTTTAATGAGCGTTTTCATTTTCATATAGTTTAAATTTAATTGATTATTGTAAAAGATATCTTAGTTTCAGACTGAAAAATCTACCCGGTTTTTGCAGTAAGTAATTATCGTAAACCTGTTTGTCAAAGAGGTTACGACAGACTGCATTTAGACTATAACGGCCCTCTCCAAAAGTATACCCCAGACCTGCATCCTGTACAAATTGTGTAGGAACGTACAGCTTATCAGGAGGAGCTCCCAAACTTGGCCAACCCAAATAATATTGATGTACATAATGGGTACTGGCAAAAAATGAAATTTTGTGTTTCATTTGAAATAAATGATCCAGAAACAATCTAACCTCAGCATTTCCCATTAAATAAGGGGTATTACGCAATCTGTCCTGGTAAACATAATTTCGCGCACCATTTGTTTCAAAACGCTGCATGTTTCTAATATCCTGATAGGTAAAATTGAATGCTAACTCAAACCATTGCTGACGGGCATAATTTGCTTCGAATTCAACTCCAAGTGTTTGTATTTTTCCTAAATTTTCATAACGGGCTGTTCCAAACAAATCGCCTTCAGCCAGCCAAATCAAATTTTTTGTATTTCGGAAAAACAGGTTAAAACCTAAATTCAAATGCTGTGTACCACTATCTATCGTTTTCTGAAGGGAGGCATTGGCATTAAAACTTCTTTCAGGCTGTAAATCAGGTGCGTTTAAAATAGTGTTCCCATTACCCAAAAGTTCAGCCGCTTCCGGTAGTCTTGCTGCATTCTCTACAGAAACCTTTACAGTATATTCGCTTGGAAGCAACAATTTAGACGCATAACCAAAAGTGGATACATTATCTTTGGTGTTGAGATAAATCAATTCCTGAGAAGCACCGTTCTTGTAGTCGTAATCAACTGTATTGGCATTGTAGGCAAAATACTTCGCAAAAAAAACATTTGACCATCGGTCATTAAAAGAAGTAATTTCATAAGACAAACCCGCAATATGTTTGTTCAGATCCTGAGGATTTCTAAACGGTATTGTCCATTCTGCTGTAGCAATTGCATCACTGCCTTTTCTTGAAATACCGCTGAAGACATAATTAAAATTAACCTGCTGATTGGACTTAATTTGGTACGCAAAATTTACTCTCGCCAACCTGGTATTATCCTGAAAAGAATATATTGATTTTGATGCTTTATGCCCACCCAGTTCTCCGTTTGCTACCGTGCCTGTTGGCTTTCCTCTCCAATTGTATTTGTACGAGCTTGTATCTGTTGTAGTACCTCTTAATTTATTTATAGAAGCATATAAATCAACATTCAAATTGGAGAACAGAAATCCTTTCTTAGAATATCTTACAGAAGGCATCACAAATTTCTCCTTATATCGTACATCTCCATACACATAGGCCATCGTTCTCCCGGTCTGTATCCCTCGATCCTGATCTGACAAAGTCAATCCGAATAAGAAAACATCTGCCCATTTGACGTTGGTAAATCCAACATCTGTTTTTATGGTATATGATTTGTAATCGTCATTAAACCTTCTAAATCTTGGATAACCGGGAACTACTCTACCGTCTGCCTCTGCAACCTCAACTGTTGGCCCCCATACTTGATAATTATTATCGGAATAATTATAAAAAGAATTGGTTTGTACCGTAAAACCGGATTTAGCTCTCCATTTTCCTGATAACGCAGTGCGATACGTATTAAAAGAGCCTATTGTCTGCGAGAGATCCAGATAATTTTTATGACGGGTACGGCTCACAAGATTTATAGAACCCCCAAGTGCATCGGCACCAAGCGCGACGGGTGTAACTCCTTTGTAAACTTCGATTCTATCGATCGTATTAATTGCAAAATTGTTGATACTAAAGGATGACCCAAAGCTTTCCATAGGAATTCCATCTATAAAAATCTTTACTGCCTTGCCCGACAATCCGTTAATCGAATAGTTAAATTCAGAACCCATACCTCCTGTTTCCTGTACACGAATCCCGGACGTTCCGTCCATCAGACGGTTTAAATCTACATCGCGTTCTGCCAGTTTCTTTGTATTAATAACAGAGACAGCAAACGGCTGTTCCCTGACTTTGGTTTCGACTGTTTTAGTAAAGAGATCAACCGAATTTAGTGCAACCGAATTGGAACTTAATGTAACAACAATTTTCTCTTTTAAATTCTTCTTAACAACAACATCGATTTCCTGAGATTGATATTCGTTCATCGATACAATCAACCCATATTTTCCGGGTGCCATATTCTCAAAAACGAATTTCCCTGAATGATCGCTATACACTATCGTAGCCGTTTTTTGCAGTTGTATTGCAGCGCCCGCCAGAGGTTGACTATCGTCACCCAGTACATACCCCGTAAGACTGGTATTACTATCATTTTGAGCATAAACTGTAGAATATACGACCGCAAAAAGGATCGTTAAAAAAAATCTTTTAAATTGCATTGTTCATTATTTGTTCGCTAAACCCATAACTTTCAGATCTTACTACCTTTAGTTATGTCGTTTCTCGTATGTACTCTATTTACTAATCATTCTTTATAAATCAAACCGCTCCGACAACCTAGCACTAAAGACTCTTGGCAGCCCTTCTGCAATCTCTTCTTTGGTTGCGGTTATTACATTATATTCATCATCCGTCATGGCCAGATAAGTTTGTCCTTTACGTAATTTTACCCTGTCCTGATAAGTATCGGTGCAATCTGATGTCCCTGTGCCAATATTAAACTCTCTTACCGCTGCCGAATCACTGGTGACTGAAACCGCGCCACAGAATTTGATATCATTAGCCTGACCCAAAAAATCTGTTGAAATGTTACACTGACTTCCCGGCTCAACCAAAAAAGATAAATTTCCTATGTTGATTCTTTTGATTTGCTGTCCGTGGATATTGTTAACCAAAATCTGAGAACCAAATGTGGATGAATTGTAATAGTGTAAACTTATAATTCCGAATACCACACATGCGGCAGTAGTCAATGCCGTATAAAGAAATCTGTTTGGCATTTTTGGTTTTGCATTAATCGTTTTTGCAGCGATTGAGTTCCAGATTTCTTCTTTTACTCCCAATCTTTGTGGAGATACTATGATCTCATTCTCTAAATCTATAACACGTAACCAATGCTCAACACTCGCCTTTTCGGCAGCATTGCATTCATTCTTCGCATATTTTTCTAATAAATCTGATGTAATAAACACGATATTGGCTTTGTTATATAATTATGTAGTTGCACAAGTCTTCACTAACCCTACATAGAGTTGTAAAAAAAATAAGCGAACTGCGAAAAATTTTTAAATGGTCACGAATATGTCTGAGCGCTCTTGTAATGTTTCCTTCAACGGCTTTCTCTGTAATGACAAGCGAAGCGGCTATAGAACGATTGTCCATACCCTCTTCTCTGCTCATTAGATATACCTGTCGACAGCGTTCCGGAAGCCCATTTATAGCAGCCTGTAATTCCCGAAGCAAATCCTTATGCAGCATATGTTCTTCGGTATTGTTAGAAACGGTGTTGTTCTCTGTAAGATGAGCACTCTCGTATTCTTTTTTGGTAGCCTGCTTCCGGTGATACTCTAATATCTTGAGCTTTGTTGCCCCATAGAGGTAGGCTCTAATTGAAGTTTGAATTTGCAGTTTTTCGCGCCTTTCCCAAATACTGATAAAAATCTGCTGAACGATTTCTTTTGCTGCTTCTTCGTCACCTGTATGATGTCGGGAAAAACAAAATAGCTCATTCCAATACTGATCATATAATTCCGGAAAGTTTTTAGCATTGATGTTTAGATATTCCTCTTTCATAAAATTAAAAATATCTACAAACATATCTTATTTAGACTAAATAAGCATAATGACAATAAAAAATATGCCTCTTTGTTTTTGATACTTTAAACGTAGTAAGAATAATTTGACGTCTTGACGGAATCAATTCCTGTATTTTAAAAAAAATAACCTGTGAGTATTTTTTATTTCTGAATACTGTGAAAGTCTTTTTAGACAATAAACCGCTATAAAACAAAACAATCGCCTGAGTAGCGATTGGTTTGTTTTATTTTTCAAAGCAGTACGAACAGCAAAAACCGGGACCTTATTTTTTACAATAATTCCGTTTTTAATTGTTTTCTAAAATGCTTTTTAGAGAAGTGTTCGCTCTTTTTAAATTACTTCACAACTTGCATGATGCACAACCGGAAAATTGCAGGAATTGGCAATAAAACACAATTGGTTGGCTTTTTTGTGCAATGTTACTGCTAATTCAACTTTATCTGAATTGGCAATCGTTACTTTTGGATTTAAACGAACTTCTGTAAAACGACCGCTGCCATCAGGATTTACTTCTAGCGTTGCTTCGGCATTGTCGGAATATGCTAAAACTTCAATTCCGTTTTGGGAGCAGACATACAGGTAAGACATCATATGGCAGGAAACCAAACTACTCAACAGTAAATCTTCGGGATTGTATAAGGACGGATCACCCTTGAAAGCTTTTGCTGCCGACACCTCTAAAATCGGTTTTCCTTCCAATGAAATTGTATGGCTTTTGCTGTAAAATCGGGAAGTTAATTCCGGATTTTGTTTTGATGTCCATTTTGCCGTTGCTTTGAAAAGATGTTTGAATGCCATATTTTTATTTCAAATGTAGTTGTTTTTTTCTGCCACGAATAGCACTACTTTGCGCTAAATAATAGTCCGGTACTTTTTCATTTCACCATCCTTAGTAAATTCTGCAAAAAATTGGTCAGATTGTGGGAGATTACAGGTAGTAAGATACTTTTACTTTCAACTGTTATCCAACTCCAGATATAACCGGACAAAAAGGTACAGATGAAAACATATATTTCGAATTCGATAGTACTTTTAAAATGAAGTGCATGTACAAGTCCGAACAAAATTCCGATAATTAAAACACCCGGATTTCCCAAACTCCATTTGCCAATTTTAATTTTGTCTTTTAATGAAATTAATAACAGACCCAACAAAATAGCTCTGAACATTATCTCTTCATCCAGACCCGGCATTGATAATTGATAGAATAAGGTCTCCCAATCCAATTCTTTCGGACTATCAAAATACGAGAAAAAAGAAGAGCAGACCATCAAAACCGCAGCCCATATTGTCTTCGAAAAGGCCTTTGAATCCTGCTTAAATCGCAAAAAATCAAATGGTTTTAATTTGTTTTTTAATACCGTATATATCAAAAGTCCAAAAAGTATCCCCAGCAGCTTTCCCGTCCAATTCCACTGTCCTTTTATTACTTGTAGTGCAACAAATTCCTTTGGAGCCTTAAGAATTAACTGATACAAAATAAAAATAACCGTAAAAAGTACAATCATTTTAACTTGAGATTTGTCTTTGAGCAGAAGAAGCATCAGAGGCAGTATAAGTAATACCGGCAAAACACTTTCCATTATAAAATTTATTCTCATTCGGTTTTTATCAAAATTAGTTCTGCCTGTTGCAAGATCCGCAGTTAGTTTAAAAATCAAAAAAATAACGGTTTCTTTTGTTTTATTACTTCATCAGATCATCTTACTTGCCGATTTCAAAAATAAAACATAAAAGTGCTTAAAAGTGCTTCGCAAGAAATTTTATGCAAATAGATAACTTTATATTAAATTTGAAACTTATTAGGGAAACTGAAATCAGATTTCGGGCCAAAAAACAAAATAGTAAAGACCTATTTTCAGAACTATAGCTATTAAATGTAAAAACAACATTATAAAGCATGAAACCCATTAGGAAGTTTATATCTTTACCAGCAAAAATTAGACTATGCTAAACAACTATAGCACTGCCGATAAGGTTTTATTAGCAGTAGATTGTATTATTTTTGGATTTGACCACGAGGGGTTGAAAATACTCTTAATAAAAAGGGATATTGAGCCGGAAAAAGGAAAATGGTCTTTGATTGGCGGTTTTTTAAGACGAGATGAATCGCTGGATAGTGCTGCTGTCAGAATCTTAAACACTTCCACAGGTCTAAACGACATTTATATGGAGCAATTGTATGCTTACAGCGAAATTGATCGTGATCCTGTTGATCGAACTATTTCCGTTTCTTATTATGCTTTGATCAATATCGAAAATCATAACGCAGAACTGATTCAGAATTATCATGCCAAATGGTTTAGCATCAATGATATTCCGAAATTAATTTTTGACCATGACGACATGTTACAGCATGCTATTGGCAGATTGCAATACAAAACCTCTATAAAACCAATTGGATTTGAATTACTGCCTGAAAAATTCACCATGCGTCAATTACAGGAGTTATACGAAGCAATTCTGAGTAAAGAATTAGACAAACGAAACTTTATCAGTAAGATTAATTCTTTAGAGATTCTAAACAAATTAGACGAAAAAGACATGCAGTCTTCCCGAAAAGGCTCTTATCTCTATACTTTCAACAAAGAGAAATACGAAGAAAAATTATTGAATAATTTTGCACTGAACTTGTAAAAAAGTAGACGATCACATACACACCCCTGACAAAATATTTTTTTCAGGGGTGTTTTTTTTTACCTTAAAAAATAAAGCTTTACAGCGAATTTCGCATAATTAGAGAAGATTTGTTTTCTATCTGTGCTTTACTTCCCCTTAAAACCATTTCGGCCAAAATTTCTCCCATAGCCTCAAAATGGGTTGAAATTGTGGTAATTCCGTTGGCTACGATTTTCTTTAAGGGAGTTTCATTATACGAAATAATACCAAAATCACTTCCTAATTTTAGATTCTGATTTCCTGCATCCTCAATTACCTTTACCAGATCACGATCATTCGGAATGATATAAAGATCTCCAATTGTGATTTCTCTGTCTGTAAATTCTCTTATAATTTCGTATTCAAAATGATACTGCGTACAAAAATCTTCAAA
The DNA here is from genome assembly GCF_001027725.1 of Flavobacterium sp. ABG. Taxonomy (NCBI): domain Bacteria; kingdom Pseudomonadati; phylum Bacteroidota; class Flavobacteriia; order Flavobacteriales; family Flavobacteriaceae; genus Flavobacterium; species Flavobacterium sp. ABG. Next base: position 150,248 of record NZ_LEKS01000004.1, on the reverse strand, counting down.
GCCTAATTTCATTCCCAATGGTTCTTTGGATCCCGGAAAAATCAAAATCAATTTCTTGTATTTACTTAATCGTGTTTTTCCTTTTAACAACCCTTCAAAAATATCCTTTTTATGATTTTGATAAATGGCAGGATAAACTTTTAAATCCGGATTGGTCTGATCCAGTATAATTACCTCGTTTACTGGTAGGGTTTTTATAGCATCCACCAAATCGGTTAAGTCTGTTGGCATAATAATGTATTTGGTGTAATTCCCGTTGCTGTCGTTTATGAGTTTTTGAAATACCTGAAGATTAAAATGATGAAAGAAAATATCTACCTGAACATTCTTCCCGATATTTTTCAGAAACGAATTATAAATGTCTTCCTTAAAAATATTCAATTCATCAAAAAGTAAAAATACCTTATGTTTTATGGTTGTTTCAACACTTTTTACATAATATCCTTTGCCCGGTATGGCATAAATAATCCCTCTTTTTTTAAGTTCATCATACCCTTGCAAGACAGTATCTCGCGACAACGAAAAAGCCAGACAAACTTTATTTACCGATGGCAGTCTATCTCCTTTTACTAATTTCTCCTCTTCAATTGCCTTCTCAATTGAAAGAATTATTTGCTTGTATTTTGGAAGACCAAGATTGTTTTGGACAGAAATTACGTTCATAGAAAATATTTTTTTGCGCAATATACAAAAAACTGGTAGGTACTGGTATGTAAGTTTTTCAAATGTTTTTACTTTTGAATTCCATTTTTGATAAAAAATTATATGAAAACAAAACATATAGCCTCTCCTCAGAATCTATCCGGTTCCAAATTATTTGGTTTAATGCCAAATAACGAAGAAATTTATTCTTTTGAGTTGGCCAACAAAAACGGAATGAAAGTTCAGATTATCAATTATGGAGCGACGGTTACCTCGTTACAAGTTCCGCTTTCGAACGGGAAATTGACCGACGTCGTTTTGGGATTTGATACACTGGAATCTTATTTAGAATCTTATGCTTTGCCAACCCCTCCCTATTTCGGAACCACTGTTGGTCGATATGCAGGAAGAATCAACAAGGCTTCTTTTACGCTAAACGATAAAACTTTTGAACTTCCGGACAACAATAATGGTACTACTTTACATGGTGGCAATTTTGGTTTTGGAAGAAAAGTGTGGGAGGTCACCAATACAACTTCGGGTAAAGATTCTGCGATAACGTTTAGTCTTTTAAGCGAAGATTCAGACGAGAATTTCCCGGGAGAGCTACAGGTTTACTTGACTTATACGCTGACAGAAGAAAACGAATTAAAGTTAGAATACAAAGCAACAACGACGGACGATACAATTATCAACTTGACAAACCACAGTTATTTTAACCTCAACGGTGCCGATTCTTCTGTTTTAGATCAGGAATTGTATATCGAATCGGTTCAAATAATAGAAACAAACGATCACAATATTCCAACGGGACAATTAATTACACTTGAGGATCATGAATTTGACTTCAGAACACCAAAAAAATGTCCATTCCCGATTGACACCTCTTTTGTGGTGCATTCTGAAACGGATGTTATTGCAAAATTAATCAGTTCAAAAAACAATTTGCAAATGAGCGTTTACACTGATCAGCCGATTGTTCATGTTTATATTGGAGGAAATTGTTTTAACCAACTAAAAGGAAAAGAAAACGTAGCTTATCATTCGTCAAGCGGAATTTGTTTCGAAACGCAAAATTTTCCGGATGCGCCAAATCACAAACACTTTCCGAATTCGGTTTTAAGAAAAGGGGAAGAATACCGACAGCGAACGGTTTATCGATTTGAAAATTTAAATTAAAAGTTTCTGAAAAAACTACCGGACATTCCTTTTATAATTACAAAATAATGAGTGACACTTTAATACAAAATACCACCGCTTTTTTTGAGAAGTCTTTTGGCAACTCTCCACAGAAAACAGTACTTTCCCCGGGAAGGATCAACATTATTGGGGAACATATTGACTACAACGACGGTTATGTTTTACCGGCTGCAATTGACAAAGTAATTTGTTTCACTTTTGCAAAAAACAACAGCACTACATCTAAAATAATTGCTCTCGATTTAAATGAAGAATTCGAAGTTGATTTAACAAAAGAGATTCAATTAAGTGAAATCACCTGGACCAATTACATCCTCGGAGTGCTAAAACAACTACAGGATAATGGATTTTCTTTTGAAGGGTTCAACTGTGTTTTCAGCAGTACTATTCCCGTGGGTTCAGGATTGTCTTCTTCTGCGGCATTGGAATGTGGAATGATTTTCGGGGTTGCAGCACTTTTTGACCTTACCATCAAAAAAGTTGATATCGCACTAATGGGTCAGAAAGCAGAACATTGGGTAGGGATCAATTGCGGAATCATGGATCAGTTTTCGAGTGTTCATGGAATTGAAAATAAAGTAATCAAATTAGATTGTAACACTTTAGAATTTGAATATCATGACGCCAATTTCAAAGATTATTCTCTGATGCTGATGGACAGCAATGTAAAACATTCTCTCTTTACTTCTGAATATAATACCAGAAGAATGGAATGTGAAGAAGGGTTCTCTTTTATTAAAAGTCATTTTCCCGAAATAAAAAGTTTTAAAGATTGTAGTGAGCAACAACTTTTGAGCCTTCAGGATAAAATGAATCCCATTATATTTAAAAGAGTTCATTTTGTTGTAAAAGAAATTAATCGTGTACAAAAAGCTTGCGAGGCATTAGACAGTGGAAATATCGAACTTTTAGGAGCGCTACTTTTCGAAACTCATAACGGTTTATCTCAAGAGTATGAAGTTAGTTGTGCTGAGTTAGACATGCTTGTAGCTACAGCAAAAGCAGATGATACGATAATTGGTTCCCGATTAATGGGTGGCGGCTTTGGTGGTTGCACTCTAAATTTAATTAAAAAAGGTAGCGAAAATGAGGTCAAAAACAAGTTTTCGAATCTTTATTTAAATACATTTGGGATTGAATTAAAATTTTATGATGTAAAAATTTCAAACGGAACAATTCTCATTTAATCCCACTACAATCACAATGAAAAACTTTGACATTACCGAAGATCCGCACAGACGTTTCAATCCACTAATTAATGAATGGGTTTTGGTCTCACCCCATCGTGCAAAACGTCCCTGGCAAGGCCAAAACGAAACTATTTCTACTGAAGTCTTGCCCAAACATGACCCAACTTGTTACCTCTGTCCTGGTAATGCCCGGGCCAACGGAATGCACAATCCGAAATACGACAACAGTTTTGTTTTTGAAAATGATTTCGCCGCAATGAAGCAGGATGAAATTATGTTTGAGGAAGACATTAAACACACTTTTTTTAAGGCACAGCCGGAACGTGGTATTTCACGAGTAGTTTGCTTTTCTCCAAGGCATGATCTTACCTTACCGGAAATGGATATTGACGAAATTGAAAATATCATTACCACCTGGAAAAAAGAGTATACGGAGTTAGGAAACATAAAGTACATCAACTACGTTCAAATTTTCGAAAACAAAGGAGCTGTGATGGGCTGTAGTAATCCACATCCACATGGTCAGATTTGGGCGCAATCCTCCTTACCTACTCAAGTTGAAAAAACACAAAACAATCAAAAAGCTTACTTTGATAAAAACGGAACAACACTACTGGCCGATTATCTTAAAGCAGAATTAAGATCCGGAGAACGTATTGTAATCGAGAATGATCACTTTGTCGCTTTGGTTCCTTTTTGGGCAATCTGGCCTTATGAAACCATGATTATCAGTAAACGATCTTTTGGAAAAATCACGGATTTAACCACAGATGAAACGAGTTCTTTTGCTAAAATATTAAAGCAACTAACCGCTAAGTACGATAATTTATTCAATACTTCTTTTCCTTATTCTTCGGGAATTCACCAATCTCCAACAGATGGATTAGAACATTCGGAATGGCATTTTCATATGCATTTTTATCCGCCTTTATTACGATCTGCCTCGGTCAAAAAATTTATGGTCGGCTATGAAATGTTAGGAGAATCACAAAGAGACAGTACTCCAGAAAAAAGTGCAGAAGTCTTAAGACAATTATCAGATGTACATTATAAAACTGCTAAAGTAAAAGCAAATTAAATATCAAGTTCCAATTGCCCCTACATAAATCAAAAAAACAAACACATTAAATGAGCAAGATTTAATTTTTATTCCACCTTTAAATCTTGCTCGTCTTTTAACCAAAAAAAACATTAAAAACACCTTTTTACCCCAAACCAAAAAAACCACAAGCATACCCTTTACTAACCATTTTAAATACCAAAACCAATGAACCAAAACCTTGCTATCGCCGATTATGCGGTTTTTATTATCTACTTTATCGTAGTAGCTTCCTACGGTTATACGATTTACCGTAAACGCAAAAAAGACGAACAAGATGCTAAGGCTTACTTTCTGGCAGAGGGTAATTTAACCTGGTGGGCAATTGGTGCTTCTTTAATTGCTTCCAATATTTCTGCAGAGCAATTTATCGGAATGAGCGGTGAAGGTTTCTTTTTGGGAATCGCCGTTGCGGCTTACGAATGGATTGCTGCAATTGCCTTAATTATTGTAGCTGTTTGGTTTATTCCTGTATATCTTAAAAATAAGATTTACACCATGCCTCAATTCTTAAAAACACGTTATAATGAGTCGACTGCCTTAATCATGGCTGTCTTCTGGTTGTTTCTGTATGTTTTTGTGAACTTAACCTCTATTTTATATCTTGGCGCCGTTGCCATCAACGGTCTTGCCGGTGGAGAATATTTACACGTAATTATGATTGGCCTGGCATTGTTTGCTTTGGTTATTTCATTAGGAGGAATGAAAGTGGTCGCGTATACCGATGTTATTCAGGTTGCTGTTTTAATTATTGGTGGTTTAGTGACCTCTTATATTGCTTTGACAACGGTTGGACATTATTTTGGCTTTGGAGAAAATGCAATTGAAGGTTTTAAAGTCCTGATGAGAGAAGCTCCGGAGCATTTCAAAATGATCATCCCTAAACCACATGACACCACCGTAACGGCCGTAACCTCTCAACATGATATCGATAAATACTTAACCTTTCCGGGTTTAATGTCGTACATAGCCGGAATCTGGATTATCAATTTAAATTATTGGGGTTGCAACCAATACATCACGCAAAGGGCTTTGGGTGCTGATTTACAAACTGCCCGTACTGGAATTTTATTTGCCGGTATCTTAAAATTATTAATGCCACTAATCGTAATGTTACCCGGAATTGCTGCCTACGTTTTATATCAAAACGGACACTTACCTCAACTAGTAGGCGGGAAAGACGGTGCTTATTCTGCTGTATTAACTTTCCTTCCAACAGGACTCAGAGGACTTTCTGTTGCTGCCCTGACTGCTGCTATTGTAGCTTCACTGGCCGGAAAAGTAAACAGTATCTCTACGATCTATACTTTAGACATTCATAAAAAATACATCCAAAAAGAGGCTGGTGAGAAACAGCAGGTAAATATTGGCCGAATTGCCGTTTTTGCTGCAATGCTTCTGGCGGTTCTTTTTACATGGAATGATCTTTTGGGAATTGGAGGTGTAGGCGGTTTTACTTACATTCAAAAATACACCGGATTTATTAGCCCCGGCGTATTTGCAATGTTCATTCTTGGTATGTTCTGGAAAAGAACTACCGGTACAGCAGCTGTGATAGGCGTAATTTTAGGATTTTTATTGTCAGTACTATTCAATGAATATGCTCCAATGTTATTCGGTAATGAAACCTTGTTATACACCGCTTACAAGAACGGAAAGGGAGCTTATGAAATTCCGTTTCATATTTGTATGGGATTGTCTTTCTTCTTTACAACATTGGCCATGATTCTAATCAGTTTTGCGGGACCAAAAGTAAATCCTAAGGCTTTTGAATTAGACTCGGAAATGTTTAAAGTTAAACCACAAACAACGGTATTAATCATAATAACGCTATTGACCATTATTGCTTTATATGTGAAATTCTGGTAGTTCTATTATTTTCTTTTCGAAAAAAAAAAATTAAACCCGACAGGCTTTAAAAACCTGTCGGGTTTGTTTTTAAAAAACGTTTAAAGAAAATCACAATTTTATAACATTATGTTATTTATTTAGGACAAAACCTCTTTTTTTGGCTTTATTGACTATGCCTCAATGTGTTAAAATTAATTAAACCCGACAAGTTTTAAGAAGCTGTCGGGTTTTTAATTATGTAGGCCACAGCCTTATTTCACACTATTTCTCACAAAATATTCAGTGCTAAATTCTTTGTTGTTTTTTCGAAGCAAAAAACAAAACCCTTGTAATTCAAATATTTCACTTACATTATTCAATGTTTAGATAAAGTAATTTCTTACTATATTTGATATTCGTATCGTTTCCTTTTAAGCTTTACAATATTGATTTTAGAAGTGAGCGATACATATCTCTAAGAAATTAGAATTAACGGAATGTATAACGAAATAAATATTTTTACTATGCTGAAAAATTTAAAACTTTTATTCTTCTCTTTTTTTATCTGCTTTATTCCGACTTTAGCAAAAGCACAGTTGGGCAACTCTTGTGGAATTCCGACTTGGTATTCCGCCACGCAATACTCCAGTAATTCTTATGTCCGATACAATAATGTTGTGTATAAAAACAACTCTTGGTCTCAAGGACCCGGAACAACTCCCGGATCAAGCACTATTTGGTCTGCAATAGGAAGCTGTGATGAACAATTAATCATTAATAATCCATCTCTGGCTTATACCGCATGCAGCACTATTTCTGACTGGAACAGTGCTACACCGAACTACAACGTAAACAACATGGTACGATACAGCAATGGTATCTATAAAGCTAAATATTGGGTCGCAGGGACAGAAGTTCCGGATCAGTCTTCTGCCTATACCTTTATTGGCGTGTGTATCATACCCATAGCGATTTCTCCAACTTACGCAGATGGACAAATTATTATAAAAAGTACCTTATCAGCGATCAACCTTACGGCAACCCTTAATTTGTATGGCTTTTCAGCAACACAAAATAAGATCGAAATAAAAAAGACAACAGAATCTACCTATACGTCTTACAATATGGGTGTATCCGGAAACACGATATCCTACAACTGGACTCCAACCGCGTATGGAGATTACAACATAAGATATACTTCTATAAATTCAATTGGAGTAAGCACTGTAGTAAACACAATTGTTAAAATTGCCATTACCGCTCCTGCTGTTGTAACTATTACCAGTCCAGCGAACACTACTTCGTATTCACAACTAAATTTTTCTCCTATAAGCATTAACTTTACTATTCAGCCTTCGTCCGGAAGCTCCATTAGCAGCATTCAATTTAAGGATCTCACTGCCGGAACTAATTCTAATGTGACTACTAATCCACAAAACACTTATACCTTTAATTGGACACCTCAGAATTATGGCAATAATTCACTACAAATAGCGGCTACAGACAACAATGGTACCATTGCAACAACCAATTTACAGCTTAACATTGTAAATCCTGCCACACAAAATGTTTCCTTTGCCTCACTTCCCAATCAAATAAAAGCAATTAATGGAACACCTAAAACATTCGTGTTTGATAAGAATATCACTTCATTAAAAAGAAGAGATATTACGATCTTTGATTACACTATTACCGGAAATACTTTAAAAATTACGCCTAAAAAAGCAGGCAGATCCGGCCTTCAAATCACAACTTCAGATGGGACTATCTATCATCTTGGTTTAAGAATAGATAATACAAATGGAACCCCGCTAAGATATCCTGACTATGTTTCTGTAGGATCTGTATCTGAAGACACTACCGATGATGTCGCTTTTTACAACAACGGGATGGATAACAGTAATCTACTAAAAAACAATAGAATGGATGTAAGATACATCTATATCAATGGTGGACCGATATCGGGATGGAATACCTGGCAGCCGGACAGAGCAATAAAATTTGCAAGGAATTCTTTAAAAATGGGACTTATTCCTTTCTTTATTTTCTATAACATTCCCGACGGAAGCGAATCTTACTCATTAGATTTAGCACACGTAAAAGATGCTTCATATATGACCGCTTATTTCAATAATCTCAACCTTTTTCTGAATCAGGTTAAAGCGGAACTGGGAGACGAATTTTTTGGAGTAGTATTAGAGCCTGATTTTCTGGGGTACATGCAGCAGAATAACGAACCTGTCACTACTTCAACAGCTGTGAATGCAACAAGCATATCTCAAAATGCAGGTACTTTAAAAACCTTAGTAGAAAGAATAAATTACGAACTCAACAAAAAAAGGACAGACGAAAACCTGAACATGGAATTTGGATGGCAGCTCAATCTTTGGGCAAAATCCGGGGTGGCAGGTCCAAAAGGAATTATCAGAGAAACCGATACCGGCACCTTTACTCCCCAATTGAATAAAATTAAACAAACTGCTGTAGATATTTTTCAATACACCAATAGTATGGGAATTATGTCTAATAACGCAGACTTTATTTCTATTGATAAATATGGTCTTGATGCCATGGGCGCCGGAAACACAGGTGATCCCTCTGACCCCTTCTCTTATACCTGGTTCTGGAATAATGACCACTGGATGAATTACCTGAATTTTGTTCAAAAACTTTACGAAGCCTCCGGCAAACATGTTGTCCTCTGGCAAATCCCCGTAGGGCATATCAATGGTTCAGAAACTCTAAATGAACGAACAGCAGGTCCTTTCCAAATTTTAAATAATACCAGCCAGCACTATGAAGATTCTGCTACTACTTTTTTCTTTGGGGATACCGTAAATTTCTCAAATGACACAAATCGCTATAACTATTTCAGCCAGAATAAACATGCTGATCCCAAACTTCAGGTTAATTCTACAACCAAAAAAGTAACTTTCGGAAATCATTTCGCAGAGGTAAAAAATAGCGGAACTAAACTGGTCTTAATGGGAGCAGGTGTAGGAGCTAGTACGGATGGAATCGGAAATCCGGGAACCACCCTTACAGATGATCATTTCTGGATTCAGAAATTACAGGATTATTACATCAATCAAGCTTCTAACAGTCGCACGCTAAATACTGCGGATATAAATGATGATGTAAAATTTAATTCTCCTCTGATTATTTACCCGAACCCTGTTAAAGAAGAACTAAACATTGATACAAATGAAAAAGTAGAAGTGGTCTATGTTTTTGATATGAATGGTAAAAATGTGATTACGGTGAAACATAAAAATAAAATCAACCTTTCCGCACTTCAAAGCGGATGGTACATAGTGGCTGTAAAACTTGAAAACGGTAAAAAGATTTCCAACAAAATATTAAAAAACTAGAAACAATCCGTTGCAAGCAATGGTTTGTTGAAGAAGATAAAAGAGATGTTTTTTGCATCTCTTTTTTTATTTACATACCTTATTATTTTAGTAAAATATTATTTACATTTGGCGCTTTAACAATACCCTTTTTATGAAAAAACTAATACTTGCCTTATTCCTTATCTCAGGAATGGCCTTTTCTCAAGACATGAACGTGTTACAGGGAAATTTTGATTTTTTAAAAGATCAGAAAGAAATTAACGTTGAATTTGATTATAGTAATTTTACTATGATGAAAGAAAAAAAATCTGAAGCGCAGTATGTTGCAGAAAGAGAGGCAGATCTAAATGAAAAAACAAAAGGAACCGGTACTATTTGGAAAAAGAAATGGGTTTCTGCGAAAGAATTAATCTGGAATCCAAAATTTTTAGAGATTGCCAATGTTGTTTTAGTAAAAGATAAAAAAGACGTTAATTTTCAAGAAGGATTAAATACACCTTATACCTTAATTGTACAAACTATTTGGGTTTATCCGGGTTGGGATGCCGGTATCATGAAACAACATGCAAAAGTGACTACCAATTTAAGATTTGTTGAAACAGCAAATAAATCAAAAGTTTTACTTGAAATCACCAGTGACGAAGCTCCTGGAGACCAATGGGGAAACAACTATAGTAACGAATCCAGAATTGGAGAAGGTTATGCCAAAACAGCAAAATCATTGTCTAAAATGTTGTTGAAAAAAGCATACAGATAAAATATGTAGTTCTGAATATCTTCAGAAAAAAACACAAAAGGGAAACTATAATGGTATCCCTTTTTTTATGACTCCTTCTTAACTTTTTGAAAATTAAGGATCAAGTTCAACAGTTATGAGGAAGTAAAAATCTCGCGGAGTCGCAAAATCGCAAAGTTTTAATGAAAAAGCAGAAAAAAAACTTAGCGACTTGGCGCCTTTGCGAGATCGTCAAAGCGAAAAAGTTGGGAAATACAGGCTGAAAAAGAAGGGTACTGAAAAAGTATAACCTCTCTAAACAAAAAAAGAGGATGCCATTGGCGTCCTCTCCTTATATTATAGTATCACAAAAATTATTTACTTTCTTTTTCCCGATCCAAAAGATACGCCATGTTCTTGATCACATTGTCGTGTTTCTTTACAAAAGGATTTTCTTCATTCCAGACATAACCTGCCAGAACAGAACAAATTTTTTCTTTCACATCCGGATTCTCGGGCTGATGAAAAAATAAAGTCTGTAGGTTTCCGGTGTACCACTCTTTCACGTAAGTGGTAAAAACACCAATCCCGCGTTTCATATATTCTGTAAACTCCACTTCCCAATTAACCTCAATTCCTTTCGATTCTTTGAGATACAATTTGGCCGCCAACATTCCCGATTCTGTCGCAAAAGCAACTCCTGAAGAAAAAACCGGATCTAAAAATTCCGAACTGTTTCCCGTCAAAGCGAAACCATCACCATACATTTTTTTTACGGCTCTGGAGTAATTCTCTAATTTCACGGGCTCAAATAAAAATTCAGTCCCTTTAAATCTTTGTATGTAATAATCCGAAAGCTGAATGGCGTTTCGTAAAGCCTCTGCATTGTCTTTGTTCTCTGACAAAGCATTAATAAAATCGGTTGGACCTACAACTCCTAAACTCGTATTTCCGTTAGAAAAAGGAATCACCCACAACCAAACTTCGGTTTCTAAAATATCAAACGAAATTAAAGTTCCTTCCTCGCCCTCCGGTCTGTTTATATCTTTTACATGTGAAAATATCGAAGAATGAGGGTCTAACTTTGACGGAGTATCAAGATCTAAAAGCCTTGGCAAAACACGTCCGTATCCGCTGGAATCGATAATGAATTTAGCATGGATTTCTTTTAAATTTCCATCCTTATCTTTTACAATTGTTTTAGAATTTTTCCCTTCAAAAGAAACTTCCAAAACTTCCGATTCAAATTCCAGATCAATTCCTTTTCTAATTACTTCCTGCGCCATGGTGTTGTCAAAATCAGCTCTTGGCACTTGCCAGGTCCAATCCCAGCCTTCACCAAATTTTTTACTGAAATCAAAAACACAAATTTCTTCACCTCTTATAAAACGAGCCCCTAGTTTCTTTTCAAAATTCATTTTGTCAAGGCTTTCAAAAAGCTCTGCCTCTGCAAAATGATCCATAACACGCGGAATAAGACTCTCCCCGACAACAAGTCTTGGGAATCTTGTTTTTTCCACCACTTTTATCTTAACGCCATTATTATGAAGATACGATGCCGAAACGCATCCTGAAGGTCCTGCGCCTATGATTAAAACATCTACAAACTCCTTTGTCATATTAGAAATGTTATGATTTATTAACTTACATTTGCCATCATCAAAATAACCACATTTATTTTGATAAATAAAATTAAATTAGCACAATCAAAACCGGTTTAATGAATACAATTAATGAATATTTAAGTTTAGCAGAATTTGAGTCTATTATCTTTGGAAATAATAAAGTTGTTGTTAGCGATGTTGTTTTAAATAGAATAAATGAAAGCTTTAATTTCCTAAAAGAATTTTCAGGAAACAAAGTAATATACGGTGTAAATACAGGCTTTGGACCAATGGCCCAATACCGAATCAAAGAATCCGATCAGATTCAATTGCAATATAATTTAATCCGAAGCCACTCTTCAGGAACCGGAAAACCTTTGAGTCCTGTGTGTGCAAAAGCAGCTATTTTAGCCCGATTAAATACACTCTCATTAGGAAATTCCGGAGTTCATTCTTCTGTAATTCACTTAATGGCAGAACTTATTAACCGAGATATTACCCCATTAATTTTCGAACACGGTGGTGTTGGTGCCAGTGGAGATTTAGTACAATTGTCTCATCTGGCTTTAGTTTTAATTGGAGAAGGAGAAGTTTTTTATAAAGGAGATCGCAGACCAACTCAGGAAGTTTTCGAAATCGAAGGCTTAAAACCAATCCAGGTAGAAATCAGAGAAGGACTTGCTTTGATCAACGGAACTTCGGTAATGACCGGAATTGGAGTTGTAAATGTACATCACGCTTCTAAATTGTTAGACTGGTCTTTAAAATGTTCTTGTGCGATAAACGAATTAGTTCAAGCCTACGACGACCATTTTTCTGAAGAATTAAATCAGACCAAACGTCACAAAGGACAACAGGAAGTAGCCAAAAGAATGAGAGAAAATCTTTCTGACAGTACTTTGATCCGCAAAAGAGAAGATCATTTATACTCCGGAGAAAATACTGAAGAAATTTTTAAAGAAAAAGTACAGGAATATTACTCTTTAAGATGTGTTCCTCAAATTCTTGGTCCGGTTTTAGAGACTATAAATAATGTCGCTTCGATTTTGGAAGACGAATTCAATTCGGCAAACGACAATCCGATTATCGATGTAAAAAACAAACACGTATATCACGGTGGTAATTTTCACGGCGATTATATTTCGCTTGAAATGGATAAATTAAAAATCGTAATTACCAAATTAACGATGTTGGCAGAGCGTCAGTTGAATTATTTGTTAAATTCAAAAATCAACGAAATTCTTCCTCCATTCGTAAATTTAGGAACATTAGGATTTAATTTCGGAATGCAGGGTGTGCAGTTTACCGCTACCTCTACCACTGCCGAAAGTCAGATGTTATCCAACCCAATGTATGTTCACAGTATCCCGAACAACAACGACAATCAGGACATTGTGAGTATGGGAACAAATGCTGCCGTAATTACCTCAAAAGTAATCGAAAATGCTTTTGAAGTATTAAGTATCGAAATGATTACAATCGTACAGGCGATCGATTACCTGGGGCAAAAAGATAAAATTTCATCTGTTACTAAAAAATGGTACGATGATGTTCGAAATATTATTCCGGAATTTAAAGAGGATCAGGTCATGTATCCTTTTGTTCAAAAAGTAAAAGATTACCTTATCGAGAGTTAAACCGCATACCATATTATTAATCTTGAATCTTAAACCTATGAAAAAGTCACTCTTTTTTTTATCGTTATTATTTATTCAGTTTGTTAATAGTCAGGAATTGGCTTTAGTCAAGAAAAGTTCAAAAATTGGATATCTTTCCAAGGACGGAACACTGCGCATAGAACCCCAGTACAAAGCTGCAAAAAGTTTCTCTGAAGGCCTGGCCGCAGTAGAAAAAGACGGAAAATGGGGATTTATAGATACTAAAGGAACCTGGGTAATCCCTGCCGATTATAAAGGGGTTAAAGATTTTAACAGCGGAATTGCAATCGTACAAAAAGAGAAGGATTGGGTTTACATCAATACAAAAGGAGAGATTCAACAAGCACCCGCTACAGAGAAATTATTTGATTTTAATGACGGAGTTGCTTTTATCAGACAAAATGATAAAGTAGGATTGATCAATTCAAAAATGGTGGTTGTTTTAGAACCAAAATACGATCAGATCAAACCTTTTGAAAATGGTTATGCAAGAGTTGAGAGCAATAAAAAATGGGGTATCATTAATACGGCCGGCAAGGAATTAATAGAACCTGCCTACGACGAAATAGGCAATTATTTTAAAAACACAACCTGGGCAAGAAAAGATAAAACTTTCGGAATCGTAAGCGGCGGAAATTTTACTCCGGTTGAGGGTGCCGAAAAAATCTGGGACTTTGACACACAAGATTTAACTTATGCTAAAAAGAACGGAAAAATCGGATTCATTGACTTAAAAGGAAATTGGGCTATTTTGCCTATTTACGATAAAGCAAAAGCATTCTCAAAAAATTTAGCTCCTGTTGCGGTAGGATCAAAATGGGGATACATTAATCCAAAAGCAGAATTCATTATTCCGCCAACCTATGCTGATGCAGAAGTTTTCAGTTCAAATGGACTCGCTCCGGTAAAAGAAAAAAACTGGGGGTTCATCAATGAAAGCGGAAAATTAGTCATTCCAACCCAATATGCTATTACCTCAAACGGAATCATTATTTCCCTTTTTGTTAAACAGGACAAAGGGTTTATTGATGGTTTTGCAAGAGTAAAAAATGAAGGAAAATGGGGCTTTCTAAAACCGGACGGAACTGTCTTAGGCAACCAATGGTTTGAAAACGCTGAACTATTTTCAAATACAACAGAAAAAAAAGAGGTAACTGAAATCGCAGCTGAAAAACCAAAACCAGCAACAAAACCAGCAGCAAAGCCGGTAAATAAAAAAAAGCGATAACATCGACCTATAAAAAATAAAAATTACTTAAATGAAATGTGTATTAGTAACAGGCGGATCAAGAGGAATTGGAAGCGCTATTTGTAAAAAATTAGCCGTTGAAGCCAATTATCATATTTTGATTAATTATCATTCTAATAAAACGGCTGCCGAAGAAACACTTCAGGAAATACAAAAATTAGGAGCTACGGGCGAAATTTTAGGCTTTGATGTTTCTGATTTTGAACAAGTACAAGACATTTTAACAAAATGGCAGGAAGCCAATCCTGAAGCAATTGTTGAAGCAATAGTAAACAACGCCGGAATAACAAAAGATGGTCTTTTTATGTGGATGACTCCACAAGACTGGAACGGAGTTGTGAACACCAGTGTAAACGGTTTTTTTAATGTTACTCAGTTTTTCATTCAGAAAATGTTGCGTAACAAATATGGCCGAATCGTAAATATAGTTTCGGTTTCGGGAGTAAAAGGAACTGCCGGACAAACCAATTATTCGGCTGCAAAGGGAGCAATTGTTGCTGCAACCAAAGCTTTGGCTCAGGAAGTTGCCAAAAGAAACATTACTGTAAATGCAGTAGCACCGGGTTTTATCAGAACCGATATGACCAGTCAGTTAGACGAAAAAGAATTACTGAAGCTAATTCCGGTAAATCGTTTTGGCGAAGCCGAAGAAGTAGCAGATTTGGTAAGCTTTTTGATTTCAAAAAAAGCGAGCTACATTACAGGAGAAATTATCAATATAAACGGAGGAATTTATTCTTAAAAAATTACTTTGAAAGACGATGAATAAGAGAGTTGTAATTACTGGAATGGGAATTTATTCTTGTATCGGAACTTCTTTAGATGAAGTAAAAGAGTCCTTATACAATGGAAAATCAGGTATTCAGTTTGACCCTGAAAGAAAAGAATTTGGTTTTCAATCGGCCTTAACAGGAATGGTTCCTAAAGCCGATCTGAAAAACTTACTGTCGCGCAGACAACGTATGAGCATCGGTGAAGAAACCGAATATGCCTATATGGCCACTATTGAAGCCTTAAAAAATGCCCAAATAGACGATGCTTTTTTTGACACTCGTGAAGTGGGAATCATGTACGGAAACGATAGTGTTTCTAAAGCTATTATTGATGCCACCGATATTATCAGAGAGAAAAAAGACACCGCTTTAATTGGTTCCGGCGCCATTTTTAAATCGATGAATTCTACGGTAACAATGAATTTATCTACTATTTTTAAATTGAGAGGAATCAATCTTACCATAAGTGCCGCCTGTGCCAGTGGGTCTCACTCTATTGGACTAGCCTATTTTTTAATAAAAAGTGGTTTTCAGGATATTATTATCACCGGAGGAGCGCAGGAAATCAACAAATACGCCATGAGCAGTTTTGATGGTTTAGGTGTTTTTTCTTCCCGTGAAAATGATCCGACAAAAGCATCAAGACCTTTTGATTCAGGTCGCGACGGCTTAATTCCGAGTGGTGGAGGTGCCACTTTAATTCTCGAAAGTTATGAATCTGCCATCGCCCGTGGAGCAACTATTATTGCAGAAGTTGCCGGTTATGGATTTTCTTCAAACGGAGGACACATTTCTACCCCAAATGTCGAAGGCCCATCAACAGCGATGCAACGCGCTCTTGACGATGCAAAATTAAAATCATCAGATATTGACTACATAAATGCACATGCCACTTCAACTCCGGTTGGAGATGAAAATGAAGCCAAAGCAATCTTTGAAGTTTTCGGAGAAGAAAATCCCTACATAAGCTCAACCAAGTCCATGACGGGTCATGAATGCTGGATGGCAGGAGCAAGCGAGGTAATTTACTCTATTCTAATGATGCAGCACGATTTTATTGCTCCAAACATCAATTTAGAAAATCCTGACGAAGATGCTTCAAAATTAAATTTAGTTAAAACTACGTTAAACAAAAAATTTGATATATTTTTGTCCAATTCCTTCGGGTTTGGAGGAACCAACTCTGCGTTGGTAGTTAAAAAGTTTAAATGAAGTGATGAATAAAGAAGAAATAATAGAAAAAATTAATAGTTTTTTGGTTGATGAATTTGAGGTTGATAGTGATGACATTGAACCAGACGCTAATTTAAAAGATACACTTGGTCTGGATAGTTTAGATTATGTAGATTTAGTGGTTTCTATTGAATCTAATTTTGGTGTAAAACTAGTAGAAGCTGATTTCGTCGGAATCGCTACTTTTCAAAATTTCTACGATCTTATCGAAGCCAAATTAAAAGCGAAAGCCCTTTAATGAGTCAATGGGATGGCAAATCAAAAGGCACCGTTTTAGGCTATAAAATATTCGTTTTTTTAATACAAAAAGCGGGGATTAAATCGGCCTATCTCTTACTTTATTTTGTTGCCTCCTATTATTTTCTGTTTCTAAAGAAAAGCAATCGGGCCATCTCTTATTATTTTAAAGAACGGCTCGACTATTCCTATTTCAAATCTAAAAAAATGGTCTTCAAAAGTTACTACACTTTTGGACAAACCATTATTGATAAGGTGGCTATTTCTGCAGGAATGCGGAATAAATTCACCTATGAGTTTGATGGAATAGAAATTCTGAAGCAACTTTTAGCTGAGAAAAAAGGGGGTGTACTGATTAGTGCTCATGTTGGAAATTTTGAAATCGCGGAACACTTTCTGGGCGATATCGATCTTAATTTCCAGATTAATTTGGTCACTACAGATTTGGAACATTCCCATATCAAAAAATATCTGGAAACGGTTACTCAAAAACCAACCGTAAAATTTATTATTATCAAAGACGACTTGTCTCATATTTTTGAGATCAATGCGGCTTTGGCAAATAACGAATTGGTTTGTTTTACCGGTGATCGTTATTTTGAAGGTACCAAATCACTTTCCGAAAAAATACTTGGACAAGAGGCCAACTTCCCTGCCGGTCCTTTTTTAATTGCTTCCCGTTTACGAGTTCCGGTGGTTTTTGTTTATGTAATGAAGGAACCTAACCTGCATTATCATTTATACGCCAGAGAAGCTACTGTAAAACATCGCGACGAAAAAGCCCTACTCAAAGAATACGTACAAAGTGTCGAAACAATTATACAGCAATATCCTTTGCAATGGTTTAATTATTTTGATTTTTGGAAGCGCTCTGAAAAATAAACAATAAAAGACAACATCATTCCATTTATAATTGGCATTCTTTCCTACTTTTAAGAAATCTTAAAACAAAACATGAAAGAATACGACGCGATTATCATTGGTTCCGGAGTTGGAGGTTTAGCAACTGGTATTTGTTTGGCAAGAGCCGGACAAAAAGTTCTGATTCTCGAACAACATTATGTTCCGGGTGGCTGGAGTCACAGTTTCACGCTAAACGGACAACGTTTTAGCCCCGGTGTACATTACGTCGGACTTCTTGAGGAAGGAGCCTCTACCAATGAACTCTATCGTGGTCTGGGAATTGCCAATGATCTGGTTTTTTTTAGAATGAATAAAAAAGCCTACGAACATTGTTTAATCGGCGATAAAACTTTTAATCTCCCGGCAGGAATTGATAATCTTAAAGAAACCCTTTCCTCCCATTTCCCTTCTGAAGAAAAAAACATAAACGAATATCTTTCCTTAGTCGAAAAAGTAAGTACAGAACTCCAGCTAATTCCAAAATTACAGGGTTGGTGGCAAAAAATAACGGTGCCCTTTCGCACCAAACATTTTGGAAAATTTGCTTTATTTCCTTTAAAAAAAGTAGTCGGATGGCATGTCAAAGATCCGATGTTAAAAGCCGTTCTTAATATTCAATGTGGAGATCACGGGCTTCCGCCAAACCGAGCTTGTTTTCCGGTACATTGTTCTGTAATGAGTCATTATTTTGATGGCGGTTATTATCCGATGGGCGGTGGTGGCGGTATCGTAAAAGCAATGACAAACGGAATAAAAAGACATGGGGGGGAAATCCGCGTACAGCAAAACGTCCATAAAATTATAATCGAAAATAAAAAAGCCGTTGGCATTGAACTGGAAAATGGTGAAAAGCTATGGGCAAAAAATATTATTTCGAATGCTGATCCTTCTATCACCTATTTAAATTTAATTGACAAGAAGCACCTCAGCAACTCCCTCCTTAAGAAACTTGATAAAACAAAATACTCCGTCACCTCATTGATTCTATTTTTGACCTTAGATATTGATGTTACTCAATTTAAAATTGATTCGGGAAATATCTGGATGATGAAAGATGAAAATGACGATGCCAATTTTGAAGATTTAATGAACAATGACATTGCAGAAGGAGATTCGTTCCCTGCCGTTTTTATAAGCTGCACCACACTCAAAGATCCGGCAAGTTTTAATGGAAGGTATCATAATTTCGAAATTGTCACCTACGTCAATTATGAGCATTTAGACGATTTTAACGGTTTAGAAGACTATCACAATGAAGCTTACAAAATCTTCAAAGAAAAAGTCACCAATAAACTGATGAACAATGTCGAAAAAATAATCCCTAATGCAAAACAACATATTATTCAGGCCGAATTAGGAACGCCAAAAACCAACGAATTCTACATTAATTCGACAAAAGGAAATGTTTACGGAACGGAAAAAACACTGAATCAGGTGGGGCCCTTTAGCTATAAAAATAAAACCGAGATCGCTAATTTGTTTCTTTGCGGAGCCTGTACGTTATCACACGGTGTTAGTGGTGCCACGTATTCAGGAATCGCAGCCGCGGCATTAATCTTAGAATGTAAATCGGATGATTTATTGTTGGAAGATGTCGATCAGAAAGTACGAATTTATGATGCTGAAGATGCCACAACATGGCCGGAATGGGTGCATACCAAACGATCCGATAAAATCCGAAAATTCATTCCAAAAAATTAACTACTTTTGCGAGAACCAAAGACAAAACCAAAATGAAAAATGTTCTTGTTATCTACTATTCCCAATCTGGACAATTGGAAGAGATTGCACAAAATATCGCAAAACCATTCTTAAATTCAGCAGAGATAAAGGTAACATTTCATGAAATACAGTTAGAAAAACCATTCCCCTTTCCTTGGGATAAAAATTCATTTTTTGATGCTTTCCCCGAAACTTTTCTACAAATCCCAACCGCATTAAAACCGGTACCCGAAGAAATTTTAAACACCAAATTTGACTTAGTATTATTTCATTATCAAGTCTGGTATTTGTCCCCTTCAATTCCGATAAATTCATTTTTGAAAAGTGATTCGGCCAAAAAATTACTGAACAACACCCCGGTAATAACCATCAGTGGTTCCCGAAATATGTGGATCATGGCTCAGGAAAAAATCAAGGTATTGCTACAAGAAGCCAATGCAAAATTGGTCGGAAATGTAGCTTTGGTGGACCGTGTTGGAAATCTAATCAGTGTAATCACTATTGTAGAATGGATGTTCTCCGGAGTAAAGAAAAAATACTTGGGTATATTCCCGTTACCGGGAGTTTCCGATAAAGATATTAAGGAATCAGATAAGTTCGGAACGCTTATGCTTTCTGGGTTTAACCAGAACAATCTAGCCGATTTACAACCTAAATTGGTAGCTATTGGCGCAGTCAAAATAAGTCCGTACCTGGTAACCGTTGACAAAACAGCCAATAAAATTTTCAATAAATGGTCAAACCTGATTTATAAGAATCAAAAAAACAGAAAAATGCTGCTAAAGCTATTTAATGTTTATTTATTCCTTGCTATCTGGTTAATCTCGCCAATAGTATATATATTGCACCTTATTACCTATCCCGTTAAGTTAAATACCATAAAAAAAGAAACTCAATATTATCAGGGAGTTTAGAAGACGAAATTAGATTATGTTTGAAGTATATATTACCAAAGCTGCAAAATATTTGCCAAATGATGCCGTTTCAAATGACGAAATGGAAAGCTTTTTAGGCCTTATCAACGATACCGCTTCAAAAGCAAGACGTATTATTTTGCGCAATAATAAAATTACAAGCCGATATTACGCAGTTGACAAAACAGGAAAAAGTACACACAGCAATGCCGAACTAACTCAAAACGCTATTGTACAACTGTTTGACGAGAACTTTACAGCTCAAGATGTGGAAGTACTTTCTTGCGGAACCTCAACACCGGATCTTTTTCTTCCTTCGCATGCGGCAATGGTACATGGTTTACTAAAAAACAAATCAGTAGAATTAAACTCGTCAACGGGTGTTTGCTGTGCCGGAATGAATTCCTTAAAATTCGGTTTTCTTTCGGTAAAATCAGGAAATTCAAAAAATGCTATCTGCACAGGATCAGAAAAAGTATCTACCTGGCTTTTAGCTCAAAAATACAATCACGAAACAACCAATCTGAAAAATCTGGAAGAACAACCTATCATTGCCTTCAAAAAAGATTTTTTACGCTGGATGTTGTCTGATGGAGCTGGTGCTTTTCTATTAGAAAATAAACCTCAAGGCTCAATTTCACTAAAGATAGAATGGATGGAAGCTTTTTCGTATGCCTACGAATTAGAGACCTGCATGTATGCCGGAGGTGATAAATTAGAAAATGGTGAAATCAAATCATGGAGTGATTATGCGCCTGAAGAATGGTTAAACGAATCTGTTTTTGCCATCAAACAGGATGTGAAATTACTGGATGAATTTATTCTTTCTAAAGGAGCCGAGAGTATGAAAGACGCCATGGACAAGAACAACATTACCGCTGACCATATTGATTATTTTATTCCTCATGTTTCTTCTAACTTTTTTGTCGAAGGATTAAAAAAAGGACTAACAGAAAGAGGAATCGGAATGGCGGATGAGAAATGGTTTATGAATCTTTCAAGAGTAGGAAATGTGGGCTCTGCATCTATTT
Organism: Flavobacterium sp. ABG; assembly: GCF_001027725.1. Taxonomy (NCBI): domain Bacteria; kingdom Pseudomonadati; phylum Bacteroidota; class Flavobacteriia; order Flavobacteriales; family Flavobacteriaceae; genus Flavobacterium; species Flavobacterium sp. ABG. The sequence continues at coordinate 128,895 of NZ_LEKS01000004.1, read as the reverse complement.
ATCTGGCTTTGGAAGAATTAATGAATTCCGGAAGCCTGAAAAAAGGAGACCGTATTCTTTTATCTGTTCCCGAAAGCGGAAGATTCTCCTTTGCTTATGCTTATTTAACCGTTTGCTAATGAACACAACTTTACTTTTAGAAAAAGAAGCTGTCGAGAATTTATTACCACAAAAGTTTCCTTTTGTAATGGTCGATAAAATGTATTCGTTTACCGAAAACACATTGGTTTCGGGTTTAAATATTACAGACGACAATATCTTTTTTAATCAAAATACTTTTCTGGAAGCAGGTTTAATTGAGCATATGGCGCAATCTGTAGCCTTGCATACCGGATATGATTTTTTCTTGAAAAACCAAAAAGCCCCAACGGGTTATATTGGTTCCATCAAAGAAATTCAAATTAAAAAGTTACCTAAAATCAATGATACGATTCAATCGACTGTAACCATTATACAGGAATTTGCAGGAATCACTTTGGTCGAAATCGTAACAACTCTGAACAACGAAGAAATCGCCAACGGACAGATGAAAACGGTCCTGGCAAAATAATACTGGTATGAGAACTGCAGTAGACATTCAAAATTATTTACCACACCGGGCACCTATGCTTATGGTCGATTTAATTCTGGATGTAAATGCCAGTTTTGTAGAAACCGTATTTTTGATCAAAGAAGACAATATCTTTGTAGCGAACAATACTTTTATTGAAGCCGGTTTAATCGAAAATACAGCACAAACCTGTTCGTCTATTGTAGGGAAAAAATATTTTTTTGCCGATGACGGTTCAGAAAACGAAAACGTAAATGTAATTGGTTTTATCAGCGCCATAAAAAACCTGAAAATCCATTCGTTACCAAACGTTGGACAGAGCATTGTTACCAGAGCAAATCTGGTTTCCAAGTTTGAAGGCGACGATTACACTTTATGCACAATGAGCTGCGAAAGCTTAGTTGAAGACAAAATACTTTTAGAATGCGAAATTAATTTGTTCATTCAAAAAACAATTTCGACTGTATTATAATCATTTCAATCGAAAACCAAACGGTCATGGAAAAAGAAAAAGTACCACAAGACAAAGGCAATTTAACCCAAAACAACCTGAAAGAATTACTGTATGCCACCGATGAAAACGGTAATTACACCACGACTTTAAGCACGGGTTGGGAGCCCAAAACAATTGCCCTTTCTAATTCTATTGATGATATTAACGAAAGAATTGCTGAAGCAAAACAACAGGTGGAAGCCGGAGAAGTCAGTCCGATTTGTTATTATATGGAATTGAACAAAATGGACCTCACGATCCTTGCCAGTTATGTCGGAATGTGGAAATGGCGTGTAAAAAGACATTTTAAACCTGCCGTTTTTGCAAAATTAAGCGATACCCTTTTACAGAAATATGCCGACGCTTTTGACATTTCAATAGCCGAACTAAAAAATAGCAAAACAGACTAATGCAAACTAATTTTACACATCATCAATCTGCTCATTGTGAGAATGGAGTAGCTTCGAATTTGTTAAAAAATAACGGACTGAACATCAGCGAACCAATGGTTTTTGGTATTGGCTCCGGACTTTTCTTTGTATATCTTCCCTTTATAAAAGTAAATCATGCGCCGGCCATAAGTTACAGAACTTTACCTGGGCAAATTTTTAATAAACTGGCAAGTCGTCTAAATTTAAGAATAAAAAGACAAAAATTCTCGTCTGTTGCCAACGCAAATGCGGCTTTAGAGGCGAACTTGAAAAACAATATTCCAACCGGATTACAAGTTGGTGTTTATCATTTAAGTTACTTTCCTGACGAATATCGTTTTCATTTTAACGCTCACAATTTAGTCGTTTACGGAAAAACCGAAACCGATTATCTAATTAGCGATCCTGTAATGGAAACCGTTACGACGCTAACGCATGACGAATTAGACAAAGTACGTTTTGCCAAAGGCGCTTTTGCTCCAAGAGGTCAAATGTACTATCCGATTCAGATTCCAAAAGAGGTAGATCTTAAAAGTGCTATCCTTAAGGGAATCAAGAATACGTGCCGTGATATGTTGGCACCAATGCCAATTGTTGGGGTACGCGGTATTAAATTTGTATCCAGACAAATTAGAAAATGGCCCGTAAAACACGGTACTAAAAAAGCCAATCATTATCTGGCGCAAATGGTACGAATGCAGGAAGAGATTGGTACCGGAGGCGGTGGTTTCCGTTTTATTTATGCCGCATTTTTACAAGAAGCTTCAGTTATTTTAAACAATGAAGAGTTGAAAGTACTTTCTAAAGAAATGACTCAGATTGGAGATTCCTGGCGTGATTTTGCCGTAGAAGCTTCCCGAATTTATAAAAACAGAAGCGCCAAAGAAGACGCCTACAATACCATTGCCGATGAACTTTTGGACATTGCCAACAGAGAAGAAGTATTTTTCAAAAAACTAAAAAAAGCAATCAGCTAAACTATTTTGCATCCCATAATTAAAATAGAATCCCTCTCGAAAAAGTACAAAGATGCAGAATTGTATTCTTTGAATGATTTTTCGTTGAACATAAACGAAGGTCAGATTTTTGGATTATTAGGTCCAAATGGTGCCGGAAAAACAACTTTGATTTCCATGCTTTGCGGATTGGTAAAACCAACATCAGGTCATTTTACCATTCAGGAGCTGAACTATGCAAATCATGCCTCAAAAATTAAAAAAATTATTGGTGTAGTTCCCCAGGAATACGCTTTATACCCCACCTTAACTGCCAGAGAAAATCTGCATTATTTTGGTAGTATGTATGGTTTGAAAGGGTCGCATCTCAAAGACAAAGTAGTCGAAACTTTAGATCTTTTGGGGCTCTTAAAATTTGCAGACAAACGCATCGAAACCTTCTCGGGCGGAATGAAACGAAGAGTCAATCTGATTGCGGGAATTCTGCACAATCCAAAAGTTTTGTTTTTGGATGAACCAACCGTTGGTGTTGACGTTCAATCTAAAAATGCCATAATCGACTATTTGAAATTCCTGAATCAAAACGGAACAACGATTATTTATACCTCCCATCATCTAGCCGAAGCCGAAGATTTCTGTACCCAGATTGCTATTGTAGACCAAGGTAAAATTTACGCGCAAGGCACCCCGTCAAGCCTGATCGCTTCAACTGCTGAAGCCAGAAATCTCGAAGAAGTTTTTATTTCATTAACCGGTAAAAACTTAAGAGATGCTATATAAAATTTGGATGTCGGTTGTAAAAGAATTTTTACTCCTTAAACGCGATTTAGGTGGTTTGATTATTTTGTTTATCATGCCGTTGGTCCTTGTCATCACGGTAACCTTAATACAAGACAGTACGTTTAAAGCGGTTAGTGACACTAAAATTCAGATCTTACTCGTAGACAAAGATAAAGGAGCTGTTTCTAAAACCGTTTTTGACAATTTAGAAAAGAGCAATCTGTTTACCGTTGTAACTCAAATCGACAACAAACCTATTACCGAAGACATTGCCAGAGAAAATGTATACAAAGGAAAATACCAATTGGCCATTGTAATTCCGGCAAAATTAAGCACTGATCTTCAGGCCAAAATTGATCAGAACGTACAAAATATTGTAAGCAGTATTGGTTTAACAGACAGTGTTGCTGCTCCTCAAACTGCAACAGTCATCAAAGAAAAAGAAGTCAAATTGTATTTTGATCCGGCGGTTCAGATGAGTTTCAAAAATGCGGTGATGAGTTCGATTGACAAGATGATTTCACAAATCGAAACCCAATCAATTTACACTACTTTTCAAAGTCAGCTGGGAGAAGGGAGCGCTAAATTTGAGCAAAAGAGTTTCATTACTTTCAAGGAAATAATTCCGAAAATCAACAACAAAGAAGTTCGTCCAAATTCAGTACAACATAACGTTCCTGCCTGGACTCTTTTTGCAATATTTTTTATTGTAATTCCGTTGTCTATTAATATCGTAAAAGAAAAATCACAGGGAACCTTTGTGCGATTGTTAACCAATCCGGTTTCTAATTTGGTTGTTATCATAGGCAAAACGATTACCTACTCTGCTATTTGCATGATTCAGTTTTATATGATGGTGGCTGTTGCTATTTTCTTATTCCCGCATATCGGTCTGCCTCCGTTAAATGTTGAAGGCCATTTACTATTAATGAGTGTTGTGGCCCTGTTCTCCGGTTTTGCAGCAATAGGATTCGGAATTTTGTTGGGTACTGTTGCCAGCACTCAGGAACAGTCTGCTCCTTTTGGCGCAACAAGTGTTATCATTCTAGCGGCCATTGGCGGGGTTTGGGTTCCTGTTTTTGCAATGCCCAAAATCATGCAGTTCATTGCCAAATCGTCTCCTATGAATTGGGGACTGGAAGCCTTTTACGATGTTTTATTACGCAACGTAACCCTATTAGAAATCATTCCAAAAATAAGTTTATTGTTTTTGTTTTTTATCATCACAACCTCGATTGCATTATTCTATGACAAAAAGAAAAGAACAGTTTAAGGAGGCTTCTGCCCTAACCGTTTCACATGAAATCAGAATTCGTTTTAACGAAACTGATCCGCTTGGAATCGTTTGGCACGGCAATTATATTACCTATTTTGAAGACGGAAGAGAAGCCTTTGGTCGTCAACATGGGCTTACGTATTTGGACATTGGTAACACGGGTTATACGACACCAATTGTAAAATCAAAATGCGAACATAAATTATCACTTCGTTACGGTGATGTGGTAACAATAGAAACAACGGTAGTAGACACTCCTGCCGCCAAAATGATTTATCGTTTTAAAATAATTGATGCCAAAGGCGAAATTGCCTGCACCGGAGAAACCGTTCAGGTATTTTTAGATAAAGAAGGAAATTTAATGTTGACCAATCCTCCGTTTTATGAAGAATGGAAGAGGAAAGTAGGTTTGTTGCTTTAATCGGATCGGCGAGGTTAAAATATACCTAAAAGTAACTCTAAAAAGTCATAAAACATAACGCTATAAATCCGCTTAATCTGCGTGCTAAAAATTTAACACATAGAAATATAGGATTTAAAATGCGCAAAAAAGAATACATAACAAATCATAATTTGACACATAGCGTTATGTCAATTTAAAAAAAAGAGAAACGCCTTTTTATGAAGAAAAGGAAAGCGTAATACATCCCGGTTCTGCAAGGTCTTTTTCTGACCTTGTAGGTATAAAACCTAAAAGTAACTGTAAAAAGTCATAAAACGTAACGCTATAAATCTGCTTAATCTGCGTGCTAAAAAATTTAACACATAGAAATATAGGATTTAAAATGCGCAAAAAAGAATACATAACAAATCATAATTTGACACATAGCGTTATGTCAATTTAAAAAAAAGGAAACGCCTTTTTATGAAGAAAAGGAAAGCGAGATTGATAAAAGAATACATCCCGGTCCTGTAAGGTCTTTTTCTGATCTTGTAGGTTTTAGGAATTTAAACGCATACCTACACGGTTTTAAAAACCTTGCAGGAATAAAAATATACCATGATAAGAGAAGTATACATCACTGCAACCAATTGTATCACCCCATTAGGATTTGATGTCGAATCGAACATTGATGCGCTGGTGAATGGTAAAACGGGCATTCAACAGCACGAAGATTCTTCTTTGATGCCTATCCCCTTTTATGCTTCCATCATAAATAATGAAAAACTAAACAGTGCTTTTGAAAAAATTAGTGCTGACAAAAAATATTCCCGCTTAGAAAAAATGATGATTTTGGCTTTAGAACCCATCATCAAAAATTCAGGCGTTGAACTAAATTCAAAAACAGCTTTCATCCTTTCTACCACAAAAGGAAATGTTACCGCATTAAAAGAGGATTCTGAAACCAGTTTTCAAAATGCACATTTAGATGTTTTAGCCCAAAACGTTGCTGATTTCTTCGGATTTAAAACACAACCCATCGTGGTTTCAAATGCCTGTGTTTCGGGAATTTTAGCTGTTTCTGTTGCCAAAAGATTAATTCAATCGGAGCTTTACGATGCTATTTTTGTCGTAGCGGGCGACGAAGTTTCTGAATTTGTTTTGTCCGGATTTAATGCTTTTCAGGCCATGAGTGATGCGCCTTGCAAACCGTATTCTAAAAACAGAACCGGAGTAAGTTTAGGGGAAGCTACTGCAGCTGTTTTACTTTCGACGCAAAATAAAAATGCTAAAATAAAAGTTCTTGGAGACAGTTCAATAAACGACGCCAATCACATTTCCGGACCATCAAGAACCGGGGAAGGTTTGTTCAGAAGTATCCAAAATGCGATAAAAGAAGCGCAAATAGATCCTGAAAAATTAGATTATATTTCAGCACATGGAACCGCAACTCCGTTTAACGATGAAATGGAAGCCATTGCACTGAACCGTTTAAAACTGCAGAATGTTCCCGTAAATAGTTTAAAAGGCTTTTACGGACATACGCTGGGTGCGTCGGGATTATTAGAAACAGTAATTGCCATTGAATCTGCCAACCAAAATATACTCTTTGAATCAAAAGGGTATGATGAATTGGGTGTAAGCGAATCTATTAATGTCATTGCAAAAAATGAAAAAGCCAACATTAATTACTTTCTAAAAACAGCTTCGGGTTTTGGTGGTTGTAATACGGCTGTAATTTTTGAAAAAGTGAGTTAAAATGGACAAAAAAAATTAAACTATTAAATGAATTAATCCGCGAAGAACTGATCTCCTTTTAATTCTTTTTCTTTTAAAATGGTAGCTACAATTTTTACAATCTTAGTCTTTGGAATTTGCTGGTTTTCTAAAGCCATTGTAGAAAACACAATACTTGTAAGCTTTCTTGACAAGAAGCTTTTATCTTTTAGTTGCGGATATTTTTCGTAGAATTTCATACCTTGGCTAAGATACAAAAAATTAAACCCAGCGCGTATTTCTAATGTATATTAAGATTGTAGTAATAAATTAGGAAATACAACGAATAAGACTGCAAAAACAAAAAATGACTCAAACCAAAACCTACATACACGATTATTGTACCATTGAAAACAACGAAATTGTTCTCAACGGCGCTACTGTTTTCAAAACAGAGCCGACCTCTTTTGGTGATTTCTCTAAACAGGCTTATCGCAATTCTGATATTCAATATCCTAAGTTTTTTAAAATGGATGCTTTGAGCAAATTGGCTTTTCTGGGAGCTGAATTACTTTTAAGTCCAATAACTTCACCGGAGACAGAAAACAATATTGCTTTGGTTTTGGCCAATAAATCCTCGAGTTTAGACACCGATGTAAAATATCAGGAATCTATTTCTGACCAGGAAAACTACTTTCCGAGTCCCGCGGTTTTCGTTTATACGCTACCAAATATCTGTCTGGGCGAAATAAGTATCCGTCATCAGCTGAAAAGTGAAAATTCTTTCTTTATATTTGATGCCTTTAATCCTGATTTTATGTCGAATTATGCAAACATTCTTCTACAGTCAAACAAAGCCGATTTGGTACTTTGTGGCTGGGTTGAATACTTTAATGAGACTTACAAAGCATTTCTTTGTACCATAGGCACGCAGGAAAACACAAAATATACAAACGAAACGATCAATACATTATACAATAAATAATCATGGAAGCATTAAAAGCAGAATTAAAAAACAAAATCATTACTACCTTAAACCTTGAAGATATCGCAGTGGAAGATATTGCTGATAACGATACTTTATTTGGAGACGGTTTAGGATTAGACTCGATTGATGCGCTTGAATTAATCGTGATTTTAGACAAGGACTACGGTATTAAATTGGTTGATCCAAAAGAAGGAAAAACTATTTTTCAATCGATCGAAACAATGGCTGCTTACATTCAGGCCAACAGAACAAAATAATTTTAGACAGCAGATCAAACAACTTGAAAGAATCTTCAGAGACCATCTGAATGCTTTTTTCATAGTTTCAATCTAAAATCTAAAATCATAAATCTAAAATTAGATGAAAGGTGTTGCAATAACAGGAATGGGAATTATCTCTTCGATTGGAAATTCAGTTGAGGAAAATTTCAATTCATTATTAAGTGAAAAATGTGCCATTACTCGTGTTGAGTATATTAAGACGGTTCATGCCGACACTAATAAGGTAGGAGAAATCAAGAAAACCAACTCGGAATTGATTGATGAACTAAATCTTCCTGCTGATAATAACTTTTCAAGAACTGCTATGATTGGTGCTTTTGCTGCCAAACAAGCTGTTGAAAATGCCGGAATTACATCCATTAACGAATTTAGAACAGGCCTTATTTCGGCCACCAGCGTTGGCGGAATGGACATGACGGAGAAATATTATTACGATTACTTCGAAAAACCCGAACTGGTCAAATACATCAGTTGTCATGATGGTGGCGATGTAGCGGATAAAATCGCTGAAGAATTAGGCTTAAAAGGAATGGTAACCACAATAAGCACCGCCTGCTCCTCGGCTGCAAACTCGATTATGTTGGGTGCCCGATTGATTAAAAGCGGTAAACTAGATCGTGTTATTGTTGGCGGATCTGATGCTTTGGCAAAATTCACCATCAACGGTTTTAAAACCCTGATGATTTTATCTGACGATTACAACAAACCTTTTGACAACAATCGTAAAGGTCTGAACTTGGGAGAAGCCGCCGCATATTTGATTTTAGAATCGGACGAAATTGTTGCCAAACAAAATAAAAAAGTCTTAGCCAGAGTTTCCGGTTACGGCAATGCCAATGATGCCTTTCATCAAACCGCTTCTTCAGAAAATGGAGATGGTGCCTATTTGGCAATGAAAAAAGCATTTGAGGTTTCAGGTTTAAAACCTTCCGAAATAGATTATATCAATGTACACGGAACGGCAACTCCAAACAATGATTTGTCGGAAGGAAGAGCTTTACTTCGAATTTACGAAAACGAAAATGTGCCTGATTTTAGTTCAACGAAACCATTCACAGGACACACTTTGGCAGCCGCAGCAGCTATTGAGGCGGTTTATAGCGTTTTAGCGATTCAAAATGGTGTCGTTTATCCGAACTTAAATTTTGAAACTCCAATGGAAGAGTTTGATTTGAAACCGCACACAACTTTAAAAAATAAAAATATAGAACACGTTCTCTCTAATTCTTTTGGTTTTGGAGGAAATTGTTCCACTCTTATATTTTCAAAAAACAAATGAAAAAGAGAACTTATATAAACGGAATAAGTTGTATTTCGACTCAAAAAACATTTGATACTGTTTTTTTAGAAGAAGCAGTGTACAATCAAAATGACACTGTTCTTAACGTTGTTTCCCCAGTTTACAAAGACTTTATTTCTCCCGCTGCCGCCAGAAGAATGGCAAAAGGAGTCAAAAACGGAATTGTAGCTTCGGCCCTCGCCATGAAGGATGCACATGTTGAAAATGTCGATGCTATTATCACCGGAACTGGATTGGGTTGCATTGAGGATTCAGAAAAATTCTTGAAAAACATCCTTGATAATAACGAGGAATTTTTAACGCCTACTTCTTTTATTCAATCTACTCACAATACGGTTGGTGCTCAAATTGCTCTGACAATCCAATGCAAAGGCTATAATTTTACCTATGTAAACGGAGCTGTTTCTTTTGAATCTGCTCTTTTAGATGCCAAAATGCAGTTGGAAGAAAATGAAGCAAATTCTATTTTAACAGGTGGTGTCGATGAAAATGGTGATTATACCATGTCTCTTTTCAAACTGGCAGGACGTGTTAAACAAGAAAGCAATGAACCTTTCAATCTTTTAACGCCAACAACAACCGGAGCTGTTCATGGTGAAGGTGCCTGTTTTTTTGTTTTGGAAAATGAAAAAAAAGCCAATACTTATGCTGAAATTCTCGACGTTGAAATTAAAAACACGATCGCTGAAAACGAAATTGAAGCTGAAATAACGGCTTTCCTAAAGGCAAATCATCTGGAAATTTCAGATGTCGATGCAGTCGTTTTAGGTTTTAACGGGGATATGCAATTTGATTCTTATTATAAAACACTGGCTGAAAATGCCTTTTCAAATACGCCTCAGTTGTATTACAAACATTTGTGTGGCGAATACGATACCGCTGCTGCCTTTGGTTTATGGATGGCATCAAAAGTTTTGCAACTACAGGACATTCCTGAAATTATAAGAGTAAATTCAGTCGAAAAATCAGTTTACAATACGATTTTATTATACAATCAATTAAGCGGAAAAAACCATAGTTTTACGTTACTATCCAAATGATAACGCACAAAAACATCTCGTTTTTCTTTCTCTTTCTCTTGCTTTTACTGGTTCTTCTGAATCTTTATACGGCAATTAGTTTCTGGTGGTTTCCAGTGATTATTTTAATTTGGTTGGGAATTAATGCCGTTCAGTCCTCCCGAATTTCTTCCAAATATCATGTAAAAACATACTGCAATAATCCGCTCGAAACAGCAAAAAAAATTGCTTTGACTTTTGACGATGGCCCAAGTTCTTATACCGTAGAAATTTTAGCCCTTTTAAAAAAATACAATGCAAAAGCAACATTCTTCTGCATTGGAAAAAACATAGAAACGCATCCTGAAATCCTGCAACAAATCATAGCCGAAGGTCATCTGGTAGCCAATCATTCCTATAGTCATTCTCCCTTTTTTGATTTTTATAATGCAAAAAAAATTGCAGCAGAAATTCAGAGAACAGATATGTTGCTCGAAAAATTCACTTCAAAAAAAATAAACTTTTTCAGACCACCCTATGGCGTAACCACTCCATCTATCCGAAGAGCACTCCAAGTAACCGGACATAAGGCAATTGGCTGGAACATTCGCTCGCTCGATGGTGGTACCAAAAACCGGGAGTTAATTTACAATCGAATTATAAAACGTGTTTCTCCCGGCGGAATCGTACTTTTGCACGATACTGCTCCCCACTCTGTTTTGGTATTGGAACAGTTTTTGCAATTTCTGCAACAAAATAAATATACCGTAATTTCAACGGAAGAACTTTTGAATCTTAAAGCGTATGAAAGCTAAACTATATCTTTTCCTTTTACTGTTAAACATTGGCAACATCGCGTTTGCTCAGGAACAAAAAATGACGGACTCCGAAATTGCTTCTTTTAAACAGGACGTAAATGTGGTTTCCAAAAAAATCAAAAGCTTAACCACGGATTTTGTTCAATACAAACACCTGGATTTTTTATCGAAGGATATTGAAACTTCAGGAAAAATGAACTTTAAAGAACCTGGTTTATTACAATGGCAATACAAAAAACCCTACAACTACAGCATTGTTTTTAAAAACGGGAAAATCCTGATCAATGACGAAGGAAAGAAAAGTGCCGTTGATATTGGAAACAGCAAGATTTTTGGCCGCATCAATAAATTAATTATCGGAAGTGTAAGCGGAAATATGTTTGATGACAAAGAGTTCTCCATTTCTTATTTCAAATCGAAAGGACAAAACATCGCGAAATTTATTCCGAAAGATGCCACTTTGAAAAAATACATCAAACAAATCGAACTTACTTTCGACAAAGAAGAAGCGACAGTTGTTCAGGTCAAACTACTGGAATCCTCTGAAGACTATACCCGAATTGTACTTAAAAATAAAGTAATCAATGCAAAAATCGACGATTCCATTTTTACTAATTAATTGCTTTTTGGCGGTTGCTATACTTTCTTGTAGCTCGGTCTCAAAAAAGTATAGTCCAAAAAAATTAGACAAAACGTCTTACCAGGCAACGTATTTTTCAGACTCAAAAACAGACTACGTTTACAAAACCAATATCACGGTTTACGGAAATGAACTGAGCGGAATTTTTATTGCCAAAAAAATAAACGACACTACGCATCGCGTTGTTTTTACAACAGAATTTGGCAACAAATTATTGGATTTTGAAATTTCTGAAACCACTTTTAAAGTCAATGCTATTGTATCTGAATTAGATCGCAAAATCCTGATCAATACTTTAAAAGAAGATTTCAGATTACTGCTCAAAAAAGAATACCAGATTCAGGAGCAATTTGAAAACGAATCAGATAATATTTACAAATCTGCAGATGGAAAACGATTTAATTATTTGTTTCTCTCTAAAAAAGACCAAAAATTAGAGAAAGTGGTCCATGCCTCTAAAACAAAAGAAAAAATAACCCTGACATTTAGTTCAGAAAACAATATTTTTGCTGAAAAAATTCAGATAATTCATCAGAATATTAAATTAAAAATTGAATTAAATTACTTTAAATCAGAATAATAAATCAAAACAAACACTATTTCAAACAAATGAGAAAAACGGTAATCATCGCCTTAGTATTATTTATCACGACTATAACATCGCAAGCACAAGTAAAAGTAAGCCCGGGGCTTCGCGCAGGTACAAATTTTTCAACATTAAGTAATATTGAAGATGCCAGCTTTAAAACTGATTTTTATGTAGGTGCATTAGTCGCTATAAAATTTAATAAATATTTTACCCTTCAACCCGAATTAACCTACTCCAGACAAGGCTCTGAAGGAATTTCTTATGATCCTCAAAATCCATATATTAGAAGTTATAAAAAAGACTATGAATTAAATTATCTTTCGGTTGGCGCTGTTGCCAAATATCATTTTAACGGAAGTGGTTTTCATATCTTAGGTGGTCCTTCTGCAGATTTCAAAACAAGTGATAATTTCAAACAAAATGAATTTGACCCGATTGACTTTGATCTTTCTATTATTGGAGGATTTGGTTATTCGTTACCAAACGGATTAACGTTTGAAGCCAGAATTAAACAGGGTCTTATTGACATTTATGGTTATAACGAATATCAATATAATAACAACAATAATAATAACCGTTATGACGATGCCATCTTAAATCAGGTTTTCCAGATTGGTGTTAGCTACACCTTCAAAATGAAATAAAAACAAATAAAACACAAATAGAAAATAAATAAAAAACCAAATGAACAACAGAAATCTAATAATTGCAATAGCCCTTTTTTTTACAGCCCTAAACCTGCAAGCACAAGTAACGTTCAGACCCGGAGTTCATGCCGGACTAAACATTTCAAAATTCACAGATTCGGATTTTGGAAACAAAACTGATTTCTATATTGGAGCATTTGGAGCTTTAAAACTTTCTAAAGTGTACACTTTACAACCGGAATTGACCTACTCCAGACAAGGAGCTAAAGGAAGTAACGTTCCAATGGGATATACCAGCATTTATAACCCGTCAACAAATACATACACTACAGTTTATAACGAAGGTAGTGTCGATATTTCTTTGCAATATCTTTCTGCCGTTACCATTAATAAATTCAATTTAACAAACGATTTCTATTTGTTAGTAGGTCCGTACTTTGATATTCTTGTTGGCGATGATGTTAAAGTTAATCCTAAAAGCAGAGAAAGAGATTTTAAAAAAGGAGAGGATGTTGACTTAGGAATTGTAGGAGGTCTTGGATACAGTTTAAAAAATGGAATTTCCTTTGAAGGAAGAATCAAAAAAGGGCTTACCAATTCTTTTACCAACTATTATAGCTACAATTATTCAGATGCAACCAATTTAGTATTTCAATTTGGTGCCACTTATACCTTTGGAAAAAAATAAAAAATGATGAGTCAAAAAAAAATAGTTTTCCTCCTGTTTGTTTTTTTTACAATACTACAGACACAAGCTCAGGTTAGTTTTAAACCCGGCTTAAGAGGAGGATTGAGTCTTTCTTCCATTTCTGAAATGCATGGTGATTACAAACCTGATTTTTATGTTGGTGGTTTTGGTGAAATTAATTTAACCAAACGTTATGCGCTTCAACCGGAAATCACGTATACCAGACAGGGTTCAAATGACGTTGCCCGAAATTATTTTGAAGCAGGTACTTCAATAGAAAAAGAGGAACGCCTGGATTTAAAACTCGATTATCTGTCGTTAAGTTTACTTAATAAGTTTACTTTTGGACCTGGTATTCAAATCCAATTCGGTCCCTCATTAGATGTGTTGGTAGAGGATAATTTAGCAATCACAAAAAATAGAAATGATATCTCTTTTATTTCCGGAGTTGCTTATCGCTTCCCTTCAGGTCTGACAATTGAAGCCCGTTTTAAAAAAGGTTTTCTTGACGTATTGGACAGCAGTTATTATTCCAACAACTCCAATAATTATTACTGGTTAGGGGAATACAATGTAAATAACAGTTTTCAGTTTGGTGTTTCTTATATATTCGGAAAATAGATACTATGGTTTTAAAAGATTTTTACAAGATCCTTTCGGAGGAAAAAATATCCGATTCGAAATACAATATCACGATTTTGGTCAATGAAAAACACGAAATTTTCAAAGGTCATTTTCCGGGAAACCCCATTATGCCTGGTGTCTGCATGATTCAGATTATCAAAGAACTTACAGAATCAATCACTGCAAGTTCTTTGATGATTCAAACCCTTTCTAATGTAAAATTCATGGCACTTATCAATCCAGAAGCGACTCCTGAATTACGTTTAGAATTGGATATTGCCACTACAGAAGAGCAGTTGGTTAAAGTAAAAAACACTACGTATTTTAATGATACTGTTGCTTTAAAATTAAGCAACACTTATAAAAAAATATAATTATGAAACTTTTACTCTCCTTACTTTTATGGTTCAGTTTTGTCGGTAATCCGGATTTAGCTTCCATTCGCAAAGCTTATCCTGACGTTAATAAATCAGAAGCTAATGCTAAAAGTTTTGTAGAAAAGCTCTCCGGTGTTTCAAACAATGACGACAAAATCTTAGTAGCCTACAAAGCTGCTGCGATCTTATTGGATTCTAAATTTGAAAAAAAACTGAAAGAAAAAATGAATCGTTTCAAGGAAGGGGCAAAATTGCTGGAATCAACCATTGTAAGCGAACCAAACAATATTGAAATCCGAATGATTCGGTTGAGTATTCAGGAAAATGTACCGGGAATTACAGGTTACAAAAAAAACATTAAGGAAGACAAAAAGTATATTACCACCCATTACAACGAGCAAAATGCCGCTTTAAAAGAATACCTAAAAGATTTTGTTTTACAATCTAAGAGTTTCTCCGATAAAGAGAAGCAATTCGTAAAGTAAACAAAGAAAAATCTCCCACATGAAACCTACTTTACCACAGCAGGACCTGATTAATTCGACGCATTTTTGTGTGCTTGTTCCCACGTACAACAACCACAAAACTTTAAGAAAAGTCTTAGATTCTGTTTTGGATTTCACTCCCAATATCATCATCATCAATGACGGTTCTACTGATGAAACCAGCACTATATTAAAAGACTATTCGCAGTTAACTCAAATTCACCACGCCAAAAATTCAGGAAAAGGGATGGCTTTGAGAAATGGTTTCAAAAAAGCAATTGAACTGAATTTTGAATATGCTATTACTATTGATTCCGATGGTCAGCATTTTGCTACCGATATTCCAAATTTTCTTGCCGAAATTCAAAAGCAACCCGATTCTTTATTGATCGGAAGCCGAAATATGACACAGGAAAATGTGCCTAAAAAAAGTAGCTTTGGTAATAAATTCTCCAACTTTTGGTTTTGGTTCGAAACCGGAATTAAACTCGACGATACACAATCGGGTTTCCGTTTGTACCCGTTAAGACTCATCCCGAAAAAATATTATACCAATAAATTTGAGTTTGAAATTGAAGTTATTGTTCGCTCTGCCTGGAAAGGGATTTTGGTGAAAAATATCCCAATTCAAATTTTATACGATCCGGCGGAGCGGGTTTCACACTTTCGTCCTTTCAAAGATTTCACCCGAATCAGTATTTTAAATACCGTTTTAGTTCTCCATGCCCTTTTGTATATTAAGCCCCGGGACTTTGTTCGAAAAGCAAAAAAAAAAGGTTTTAAAAGATTCTTTCTCGAAGACATTTTAGAAAGCAGTGATTCCAATTTCAAAAAAGCAGCTGCTATTGCACTGGGCATTTTTATCGGAATTTCGCCTTTTTGGGGATTTCAAACCGTATTGCTTTTGTTTTTTGCTACTCTTTTTAAACTCAACAAAGTCATTGCTTATTTGTCATCCAATGTGAGTTTCCCTCCTTTTATTCCATTTGTAATTTATGGATCATTAAAAATGGGCAGCTATTTTGTGTCCACAGATACGCCTTTGGTTTTAGACAGTTCCGTGACGTTTGATGATATTCAAAAAAATGCAACACAATATATTGTCGGAAGTCTTATTTTAGCATCCGTTTTAGCGCTTTCAATTGGTCTTATCAGTTATTTACTTTTGACCGCTTTTAGTTCTAAAAAAAATAAATAGCAAATAAAGGTTTGCCACAGATTAAAAGGATTAAATTGATTATAGATCTCTGATCATTCGCCACGAATTTCACAAATTAAACGAATTATTTTGTGTCAATTCGAGTAATTCGCGGCAAAAAAAACAATAAAAAAATAATTATGCATCACTATTTCTATGCCATTCACTTATTTGTAAACCGAAGAAAAACCCTATCGGTTGTACTGGCTGTTGCGATGCTTTTTGTGTTTGGCTTTTTTGCTTCTCAAATTAAATTTGAAGAAGACATTACCAAAATTATTCCAACCAACGACAAATCTGATGTTACGGCAAAAGTGCTTAAACAGCTTAATTTTGCAGATAAAATTACCGTTATTTTCAAACTCGAAAAAAACGGAACCGAAGAAGATTTAACCCAAATGGCAACTGCTTTTTCCGACAGTGTTGCGGTATCCTGTAAACCCTATATCACCGGAATTCAAGGGAAAGTTGACGAAGAAAACATTCAGGAAACTATCGATTTTGTTTACCAAAATCTGCCACTTTTTCTGGATACTAAAGATTATGCCGCCATCGGAAACAAGCTCCAAAAAGACAGTATTGCTGCAACCGTTCAGGGCAATTATAAAGCAATTATTTCGCCTTCAGGATTTGTCACCAAAGATTTTATTTTACAGGATCCGTTGGGAATTTCTTTTATTGCTTTAAAAAAATTACAACAACTAAATGTTGGAGATGATTTCACCCTCAATAATGGTTTTGTCATGACCAAAGACAAAAAGAAATTATTGCTTTTTATCACCTCTAATCTTCCATCGAGCGAAACCGAAAAGAATACCCTTTTTGCCGCCAAGCTTAAATCGATTCAGGACCATCTAAATCAGAAATTCAAAACCAAAACTTCGATCCGTTATTTTGGTTCGGCTTTAATTGCGGTTGCCAATGCCAATCAGATTAAAAGCGATATTATTCTAACGACCTCAATCGCAATGATCACTTTGATGTTGATTCTGATTTTGTTTTACCGAAAAATATTGATCCCGTTAATTATTTTTCTGCCAACGGTTTTTGGAGGTCTCTTTGCTGTGGCTTTTCTGTATTTTATAAAAGACCAGATTTCGGCCATCTCCCTCGGAATTGGCTCTATCCTATTGGGAATCACAATTGATTATTCTATTCATATCCTCACGCATTACAAACACAACAGCGATGTAAAAACGTTATACAAAGACATCACCATGCCCGTGATCATGAGTAGTTCAACAACTGCTGTAGCCTTCTTGTGTTTGCTTTTTGTAAAATCTGATGCCTTGAATGATTTGGGAATTTTTGCAGCCGTGATTGTAATGTCTTCTGCTTTTTTCTCGCTTTTGATTGTTCCGCACTTGTACAAACCAAAAGAGCATACTCCTGAGCATAAGAAAAATGTGATTGATAAACTGGCTCATTTCTCCTTTCACAATAATAAATTCTTAATCGGATTTTGTGTGCTCATTACGATTGTTTGCTGCTTTACTTATAATGATGTTGGTTTCAACAATGACTTATCGCAATTAAATTTCGTTCCAAAAGAAATAAAAGCGGCCGAAAAAGACCTCGAGGAAAGCACCAGTCTGACTTCAAAAACCATTTATGTTGCTTCGTACGGGAAAAGTATGGAGGAAGTGCTGCAAAACAACAGCCGTCTTTTTGCTCATTTGGCTAAAGAAAAACAGCAACAGAAAATACTAAATTTCAGTTCTGTTGGTGGTATTATGCTTTCAGAATCTGCTCAAAAGCAAAAAATCGATCAATGGAATTCGTTTTGGGATACCCACAAAAAACAACTTCTGCAATCCGAATTAGTTGCCGAAGGTTCAAAATTAGGTTTCAAACCCACAACTTATGCGACATTTTTTGAGCATTTAGATTACAATTTCAAACCCATTACACCCGCCGATTATCTAAAAATTCAGGCGTTGCAATTGCATGAATTTGTAACAGAAAAGAAAGGCTTTTATACCATTTCGACCTTAGTAAAAGTAACTCCCGAACAACGTGATCCTTTTATAAAAGCAGCGGAAACTCAAAAAGACCTGATTGCAATTGACCGTCAACAGATGAACGAAACATTCTTTAGCACTTTAAAGACTGATTTTAATTCCCTTGTAAATTATTCTTTTGTGGCTGTAATTCTGATTTTATTCTTCTTTTTCAGAAGAATCGAATTGGTCATCGTAAGCTGTATTCCGATTGTTTTAACGGGAATTGTTACCGCAGGAATTATGGGGATTTTTGGCATTCAGCTGAATATTTTCAGTATGATAGTCTGTACCCTGATTTTTGGTCATGGAGTCGATTTTAGTATTTTCATGACAAGTGCGCTTCAAAAAGAATATACAACCGGAAAAAACGAAATTGCCATCTACAGAACTTCCATTATTCTGGCAGTAATCACAACTATTTTAGGAATTGGTGCGATGATTTTTGCACATCATCCTGCGCTTAGATCTATTTCGTCTATCTCCCTAATTGGAGTTTTTGCCGCACTCATCATCACCTTTATTTTTTATCCGATACTGTTCAAACTGTTTTTGTCGAATCGTCCTAAAAAAGGAAATGCTCCTTTTGAATTGCGCAGTTTTGTTCACGGTGTTTTGTCTTTCGCCTACTACGGACTTGGTGGTCTTTTAATGTCTCTTTTCAGTTTAATCGTGATGCCGATTATTCCCTTAAACGAAAAAACAAAAATGAAAGGCTTTCGATATGCGATTTCAAAATTTATGAAATCGGTGTTGTATACCAATCCTTATATTCATAAAAAAGTCATTAACAACTTTAATGAAAATTTTGAAAAACCGGCTATTATTATCGCCAATCATTCTTCTTTTCTTGATATTTTATTGGTGGGAATGCTCAGTCCAAAAATTATATTTTTAGTAAATGACTGGGTTTACAATTCGCCAATCTTTGGTGCGACCGTTCGAAAAGCGGGCTTCTATCCGGTTTCTGAAGGACTCGAAGGCGGTGTTGAACATCTCCGTCAGAAAGTAAACGAAGGCTATTCGTTAATGATTTTCCCCGAAGGAACACGCTCAGAAAGCAATCAGATTAAACGTTTTCACAAAGGTGCTTTTTACCTTGCCGAAGCATTTAATTTAGACATTCTTCCTGTTTTGATTCATGGTGCTTCAGAAGCCATTCCGAAAGGCGATTTTGTAATTCACGACACCACACTTACCGTTTCTATTCTGGAAAGAATTGCACCTGATAATCTTTCGTTTGGCAAAAATTACACCGAAAGAACAAAACAAATCGGTGCTTATTTTAAAGACAAATTTGCTAAAATCCGCCAAGAATTAGAAGGCCCGAAATATTTTAAAAAGATGCTTTTGCACAGTTACGATTACAAAGAAATTGAAATCGTAAACAGTGTAAAAAACGATCTGAAGGCCAACTTAGGAACGTATCACAATCTGAACCAACATCTTTCGACGAAGGCTAAAATATTGCATTTATCAAACGATTATGGGCAACTGGATGTTTTGTTGACGCTACAAGAGCCACAACGAAAAATAGATGCATACAATAAAGACGAAGAAAAATTGGCCGTTGCAAAAACCAATTACATCGTTTCAAAAAGAAAAATCACTTATCTGGACCATTTTGATCTGACTTTACAAAATCAATACGATGCTGTTTTAATTTCTGACGAAAACTATAAAAATGACCTTGAGAAAATTGTTGCTACAACTTCTGTCGTTATTTTAATTGATGCTTCCGATTTAAAAGACACTTTGACTAACTTTGGCTTTAATTCGGTTTTAGACAAAGACTCCATAATTATATTAAAGAAAAACTAGGATGAAAGAGCATTACGACGTCGTAATTGTAGGAAGCGGTTTAGGCGGTTTAGTTTCGTCTATAATCCTGGCGAAAGAAGGCTATAGCGTTTGTGTGTTGGAAAAAAACAATCAATACGGTGGAAATCTGCAAACTTTTGTACGCGATAAAACCATTTTTGATACCGGAATTCATTATATCGGAGGCCTGAGTGAAGGGCAAAATCTGCACAAATATTTTAAATATCTAGGAATAATTGACCATTTGAAATTAAAAAAAATGGATGAAAATGGTTTTGATATGATCTCATTTGAAGACGATCAAAACGAATATCCACATGCTCAAGGGTATGATAATTTTGTAAAACAATTAGAACCTTATTTCCCCGAAGAGAAAACCAACATTGAAAATTATTGCGATAAACTAAGAACAATCTGCGATTCTTTTCCGCTTTATAATCTGGAATGGGGAGGCAAATATGACAATGCCATTTTAGAACTAAATGCCAAGGCAACTATAGAAGAATTTACACAAAACGAAAAGTTAAGAGCCGTTTTGAGTGGTTCTAATTTTCTGTACGCCGGAATTGCAGACAAATCTCCTTTTTATGTGCACGCGCTCTCGGTAAACTCCTATATCCAAAGTTCCTGGCGCTGTATTAATGGTGGAAGTCAGATTACAAAGCAACTACTGAAACAGTTAAAAAAACACGGTGGAGAATTTTACAAACACAAGGAAGTAATTCATTTTCCTGTTGAAAACAATAAGGTCACATCGGTAAAAATGAAGGACGGAACGGAAGTTTCGGGTACCTATTTTATTTCGAACATTGAACCGAAAACTACCTTGAAAATGGTCGGGGAAGAAAATTTCAGAAAATCATTCTACAGCAGGATTCAAAGTCTGGAAGGTGTCATTTCTGCCTTTAGTCTTTATATTGTTTTCAAACCAAAAAGTTTCAAATACATCAACCATAATTATTATCATTTTAAGAACAGCCAGGAAGTCTGGACCGCTCATGAGTATGATGAAAATTCATGGCCAAAAGCCTATATGGCATCCATGAATGCCTCAGCAAAAGAAGAAGAATGGGCAGACGGGATGACTTTTATTACTTACATGAAATATGATGATGTTTCGCCATGGGTAGATACCCATAATACGATCGTGGACAAAAAGGATCGCGGCGAAAGTTATGAAGAATTTAAAGCCCGAAAGGCTGCTGCTTTTTTAGATCAAATCGAAAAGAAATTTACAGGAATCAAAGACTGTATCCAATCCGTTCATACTTCTACGCCTCTTTCTTATCGCGACTATATTGGCGGTGATAAAGGCAATATGTACGGTTACGTCAAAGATTCAAATAGTCCGATGAAAACCCTGATTGCCTCCAAAACAAAATTAGACAATCTTTATCTCACAGGTCAAAGCATCAATATGCATGGTGTACTGGGGGTGACTATCGGAGCTGTTGTAACCTGCTCGGAAATTGTAGGCAAAGAATATCTGGTTGACAAAATAAATCAAGAATCTGAATAAGTAAGCATTATGAAAAGCAGAAGAATACTTCTTTTCTTTATCGGTATTTCGATGCTGCTAACTTCTTGTGGTATCTCAAAATCAAAACATCATTTACCTGATGTTGCCCGTTATAATGCAACAAAACCGATAGTGACAAAACAATCGGACAGTGCTTTTGTATCCGGAAGAAATTCGTTTTTAAAAAATAAACAAGGTCTTTGGGAATTGTATGTCGAAGGAGATCCGCTTGAAATCGGTCTTAGCACCGGTGCTTTAACAGATTCCCTTTTAAAAAAACAGGAGCAGATTTTTTTCTCCCGAATTGAAGATATTGTTCCCTCTAAATTCCAGCAAAACTTGCTTCGTAATTTTCTAAAATGGTACAATCGAAAATTATATCTCAATGTTCCTAACGAATATCAGGCCGAAATCTATGGTATTTCGCAATATACGTCGCATACTTTTGACAATCTGGCGCCACAATATCAGCGCAATTTGTACCTGCATGGAGCACATGATATTGGCCATGCCTTGCAGGATTTAGCTTTAGTTGGTTGTTCCTCTTTTGCTGCCTGGAATGAAAAATCGGAAGACGGAAATCTGATTCTGGGACGCAATTTTGATTTTTATGTCAATGAGGCTTTCGCAGAAAATAAAATAGTTGCCTTTATTAATCCAAAAGAAGGATATCCTTTTATGATGGTAACCTGGCCCGGAATGATTGGGGCTGTTTCGGGAATGAATAAAGAAGGACTTACCGTAACCATAAATGCCGGAAAATCGAAAATTCCTTTGAGTGCCAAAACACCAATTTCTATTCTAACCAGAGAGATTTTACAACACGCACAAAATATAGAGGAAGCCATTGCAATTGTCAAAAAAAGAAACGTATTTGTTTCAGAATCCATCATGGTTGGAAGTGCACATGATAACAAAGCTATTCTGATTGAAGTCTCCCCGAAAAAGATGGATGTGTACGATGTTCCCAACAGTGATCAATTAATTTGTTCCAATCATTTTCAGAGTGCTGCTTTTAAAGATGATAAACGAAATCAATTTCAAATTGCCAACAGTCACTCGGAATATCGTTTTGAAAGAATGCAGGAGCTCCTTAGTCAAAACACAAAAATTAACCCTCAAATTGCTTCCGAAATTCTCAGAAACAAAGAAGGTTTACAAAATAGCACCTTAGGTTATGGCAATGAAAAAGCACTAAATCAGTTGATGGCGCATCATGGAATTATTTTCAAACCGAAAGAAAAAACGGTTTGGATTTCAGCAAATCCGTATCAATTAGGCGAGTTTGTCTGTTACAATTTAGATTCTGTTTTTAAAGAAAGGAAAACAAATCCTCTTCTTTCGTTTGAAGAAGAAAACCGGAACATTGCCAAAGATCCTTTTTTACAAACAACAGCCTTTAAAAACTACAAAAAGTTTAAAACTGAAGATCATAAAATAGATGTATACCTAAAAAATAAAACAAAAATCCCTTTTGATTTTATTCAACAATATCAATCATTAAACCCTGATTATTGGGTTGTGTATTATAAAGCAGGGTTGTATTTTTACCAAAAGAAATACTTTAGACTTGCACAGGAAAACTTTGAGAAAGCATTGACCAAAGAAGTGACAACAGTTCCTCAAAAACTGGCAATTGAAAAATATTTAAAAAAACTCAAAAGAAAATGAACATGATTCCATCAATAGAAAAGGATTCTTTAGAACAAATTAAAATTTTTCAAGAGCAAAAATTAGCCGCCCTTTTAGCCTATGTCAGTCAACATTCTCCCTTTTACAAAAGACTTTTTTCAGGACAGAATATTGACATTTCAAAAATAAAAACGCTTGAAGATTTACAACATTTACCCGTAACTACAAAAGAAGATTTACAGCAATACAATGATGATTTTTTATGTGTACCGCAACATAAAATTATCGATTACGCCTCAACTTCAGGGACTTTAGGTGATCCTGTAACTTTTGGTTTAACCGATTCGGACTTGGACCGATTGGCTTATAACGAAGCCATTTCGTTTGCCTGTGCCGGAATCGCAGAAGGAGATGTTGTGCAACTTATGACGACAATTGACCGTAAATTTATGGCTGGTTTAGCCTACTTTTTAGGATTGCGAAAACTTAAGGTAGGTGTCATTCGGGTAGGCGCAGGAATCCCGGAATTACAATGGGATTCTATTTTAAAATACAAACCTTCTTACTTAATAACGGTTCCTTCTTTTTTATTGAAATTGATTGAATATGCCGAAATTCACGGAATAGATTATAACAACTCCAGCATAAAAGGCGCTATTTGCATTGGAGAATCGTTGAGAAATCAAGATTTTTCAATGAATACGTTATCCAAAAAAATAACAGATCAATGGAATATTCAGTTGTTTTCGACTTATGCTTCTACAGAAATGAGTACCGCTTTTACAGAGTGCGAGCATGGAATCGGAGGGCATCACCATCCGGAACTAATCATTACGGAAGTTCTGGACGAAAATAACAATCCCGTAAAAAATGGCGAAGCAGGCGAATTGACCTTTACTACTTTGGGCATTGAAGCCATGCCGTTACTGCGTTTTAAAACCGGAGACATTGTACAGCTTCATGATGAACCTTGCGCTTGCGGAAGAAACACTTTTCGAGTTGGTCCGGTGATTGGCCGTAAAAAACAAATGATTAAATATAAAGGAACAACCCTTTATCCGCCGGCAATGAATGATGTGTTAAGCGATTTCGACAATATAGAAAATCATCTTATTGAGATCTCTACCAATGATTTGGGAACTGATGAAATCCTTATAAAAATAGCCGTAAAAAATCAGACTCCTGAGTTTTTACAGGAAATAAAAGACCATTTCAGAGCTAAATTAAGGGTTACTCCAAAAATTGAATTCGCTTCAAAAGAAGTTTTAAACCCATTGGTTTTTAACCCAATGAGCAGAAAACCTATTCGCTTTTTTGATTTTAGGAAGACAACTGTTTAGGTTTTTTTAAAACCATATAAGTGATGTAAGTTCATATAAACTAGGTGTTTTGGCTCGTTGAACTTGCATCACTTATATGGTGAAAGTAACGTTTGTAGCTCCCTTCTACTTCACTGGACTTACATCACTTATATGGTGAAACTAACCCACAGCTTTACCCCTTTCTCCCTTTGCCCCTCTAAATAGCAATCAATTAAACTAAAAGTTGTAATTTTGCACAAAATATTGAAGATGGTCAAGATTGGCAACATAGAATTACCCGAATTTCCTTTATTACTAGCACCGATGGAAGACGTGAGCGATCCGCCGTTTCGCAGATTATGCAAAACGCATGGCGCTGACTTAATGTACTCTGAGTTTATTTCGTCGGAAGGATTGATTCGTGATGCTATTAAAAGTAGAATGAAGTTGGATATTTTTGATTACGAACGTCCGGTTGGTATTCAGATTTTTGGTGGTGATGAAGAAGCAATGGCCCTTTCGTCTAAAATTGTTTCTGCCGTAAAACCCGATTTAGTAGATATCAATTTTGGATGTCCTGTAAAAAAAGTAGTTTGTAAAGGTGCCGGTGCGGGAGTTTTAAAAGATGTTGACTTGATGGTGCGTTTGACCAAAGCTGTTATTCGCAGTACTGATTTACCGGTAACCGTAAAAACACGTTTAGGCTGGGATGACAACTCTATCAATATCGATGAAGTTGCCGAAAGGCTTCAGGATATTGGCGTTCAGGCTCTAACCATTCACGCCAGAACCCGTGCCCAAATGTATAAAGGTCATGCCGACTGGTCACATATTGCACGTGTAAAAAACAACCCAAGAATTACAATGCCCATTTTCGGAAACGGCGATATCGACAGCCCCGAAAAAGCATTAAAATATAAAAACGAATACGGTATTGACGGTATCATGATTGGTCGTGCTGCCATTGGTTATCCATGGATTTTTAACGAAATCAAGCATTATTTTAATACCGGTGAACACTTAGCTGCTCCAACAGTCGGAGATCGCGTTGAAGCCGCCAGAAACCACCTGCAATGGTCTATGGACTGGAAAGGCCAGCGTTTGGGAATTGTAGAAATGCGTCGTCATTATACTAATTATTTCAAAGGAATTCACTCTTTTAAAGAATACAAACAAAAATTGGTTACAACCGATGAACCTGAAATTTTATTCGCAATTATGGATGAAATTAAAGACGTTTATGCCGGATACGAATTTGTTTAAAAGTAAAAAGACCTTCAAAAATGAAGGTCTTTTTTTATGTTATTAAATTGACATGAAAAACATTCTTCTCAGAAAAAAACTATTCGCTCTTACACTTGTTCTTTGTAATTTTTATCCTATTTTTGATCAAAACAAGAAAAATCTTAAACTCAACTAACTATGAGCCGGATAGAAAAAAGCAAACCCAAAATCCACAAATTACTACTATTTTTATTCCTGACAATGACACTAACTAATTGTCAGAAAGAAGAAAACAATACAGAACAGAACAAAAACATAAAAACCGTCAGTATTGATGAAACTCTTGGGTTTCTAAAAGAGCATGCTATAACAACAGACGCAACAACAAGTAAAAAAACTGTTTTGTCGCCCGATACAGCAAATATAACTCAGGAAAAAATAATAAACAGCGATCAGTTTATGACGGTAATACCCGTATTCTCAACAGAAAAAGAAAGCACCACCCGACTAGTTCTACTTAAGGTACACAATGTACTGAAATCGGCTATAGTAAAAATGACTCCGGATCAAAAGGTATCAACTGAATTTTTCTCGGGAAAACTATTTCTTTATAGAATTGACGGTAGTCTGATTACTGGTTTTAAAGTAGAAAATGGCCTTTTGGTTATACAGTATTTTGGAGCAGAAAAACGAATCAGTAAAAGTACTGGTGGTGAGATAGAATTACGTGAGGTTATCATTATTAACCGATATCACAAATCATATGCTTTGGATGTTGAATATTTTGACTGGGCTTCAGGTGGGGCAAGCCCTGAAAGTTCAGCTGACATGAGTTATATGTGGGGGTCATCAGACGGCGGTGGAGGGGGAAACTCAAATCCTCAACATTACAGTCCGGATCCATGTGAAACTGCCAAGCAAACCAATTCAGACGCAAAAAGCAACGCTTTTAAAACGGCTTTGGCCAAAATACTTGCCGCAAGTGCAGACGGTAAAGAGCACAGCATTACCTTGGGTAGAAGTACTTATAATGAGATAAGCCAGGCTCCTATGAACAACGGGGGGACAAATGATGTAAAGATAAACGCTACTTACCCCGGTGCATTTGCCTCTATACACAACCATCCGAACAAAACCCCACTATCAGCATGGGATATTTATGCCACCATTACTTTACATGAAAAGAGCCCTTTCTTTAACACTTCTTTTATTGCAACAGACGGAGAGGTTTACGCTATTGTCGTTAACGATTTAGAGGCGGCAAAAGCATTTGTAAAAGCTTATCCTGCCGATATATCACCTATTTATCCTCCTGAATTCCCAGACGTTATTTTTAATCAAATGTTAGATATGAGGTCATATACAGGGCAATCGAATCAAGGAAAAACAACGGCTATAGCTTTTATTCTAGATAAAAATAATGCTGGTATTACCTTGATGAAACAAGATGAAAGTGGAGATTTTAATCCTGTTAAAATTCAAGAAACAACACAAACAAATGGATCAAAAAAATATACTGCAATACCTTGTAATTAATCTAATTTAAAATGAAAAAAAAATGAAAAAAATATTTAAAATAGTTGCAATCTTATTCTTGATAACAAATACTAGTTGTCAAGCACAACAAATGGTACAAACGCCTAACGATGCTTATAAATTAAAAACAAATGAAATACAATTTCTTAACAAACCTTTAAAAAATTTATTAAAAGAAATTAAACCCGAAATAAAAATAGCTTTCGGAACTTTAGATGCTCCATCATATTTTGTGTTTAGGTTCATTGACATTCAGGAATTAAATAATAAAGGAATAGGTCAGAATCATTTAAGTCTAGTCGTGTATGTAAAAGAACCAATTGAGGAATGGAGTAATGGTAAAAGGCCTAAAGAAATAGAATTAAAGTGGACAAAAGAAGACGTTGAAAAATACAGTAATCTAACAGTAATTCGAATTAAAGTAATTGGCAAAGATTAAAACGTTGAAAAATACGATCAAAATAGTAGCAATAGTATGGTTTTTAATAAACTATAGTTGTACTGCACAACAGATGGTACAAACACCAACCGATACGCATAAACTAAAAGAAAATGAACAGCAGTTTCTAAATAAACCTTTGAAAAATTTGCTAAAAGAAATAAAACCGGAAATAAAAACTGCCTGGGCAACTCTAGGTGAACAGCCCTATTTCTCTTTTTATTTTACCGATCCGCACGCATTTAAAAATGGGAGTATAATAGAAAAAAACAACATCGGCTTATTTATCTACGTAAAAGAGCCAATTGATTGGGTATTTGAAAAAAGATCAAAAGACAAAGAACTATTTTGGACAAAAGAAGATGCAGAAAAATACGGAAATCTTACAGTAATTCGAATTAAAGTAATTGGCAAAGATTAACAAATCTTTTCATCTCAAAATTAAGTAAAATGAGCCATCCAAACTTTAGTAATTTGGATGGCTCATAATTTGAGTTAAGCAAAATTTAAGAATCAAAAACACATTATAATCTTTGTAATTCCTTTCTTGTTATGAACTATAGCTCAGAAGTACCACAATTGACACACCTATCTAACGATACTTAATAAACGTAAATAAAAAGTATATCTGTCAACAAATCTTTAAAAGAAACAGACCCAGAAATCAAGATTATTCACAGAACATTAAATGTTTCCTATTACTTTATTGATTCCAAAATTTTAGCAGCCACCTCATTTTGCCCGCTTTCACTGGTGATGTAAGCTCTGTCTTTTTCGTTAGACAAAAATCCCATCTCTAACAGTACGGCAGGACAATTAGCATTTTTCAATATATAAAAAGGAGCTTCGTTTATTCTTCTTTTCAAAAGATTTTCTCCCGAAACTTCCGTAAGGATCTTCTCTGCTTTTTCTTTTGACTTTCCGTGAAACTCTTCTCTTGATGTGATATAAGCGTCGACTCCGTTGGTTTCAAAACTTTTCGAAGAATTGATATGCAATGAAATAACCAATTCAGGTTTGATGTTATTGATTATGGAAACTCTTTCGCTAAATTCCATAAAATGATCCCCATCACGAAGTAATACGATTTCGAGATTAGCATCTTTATTGAGTTCTTTTACTTTTTTAGCAATCGTTTCTGAAATGATCTTTTCCTGAAAACCATACATCGCTACACCAAAATCATGACCACCATGACCTGCGTCAATAACAATTACTCTTTTTTCTGCAGCAGGTTTAAAAGCAAAAAGGGTAAATAATAATACTGTACTAAGGATTCCTAAAATTTTGGTGCTGGTTTTCATGCTAGTTTATTTTTTGGTTTATTAATCAATTCTAACGAGACTGATTAAGAAATATTGTACAAAAATAAAACTTACACCTGAACACGTTTCCACTTTCCACGTTTGTAAAAGAAAATACCTGCCAATGTTATAGCGGTTTCAGCAACCGGAATTGCGATGAAAACACCTGTTGGTCCCATCTGGTAGTGCTTTGCCAGTAAAAAAGCCAATGGTATCTGGAACAACCAAAATCCAAAGAAATTAATTCCCGTTGGTGTCCACGTATCTCCTGCTCCGTTGAATGTGTTTATTAAAACCATTCCGATTCCGTAGAATACAAAACCAATACTCATAATTTGTAAAGCCTCGACTGCAATGGTTTTTACACTTTCGTCATTGGTGAAAAAAGAAATAATATATTTTCCCAAAACTAATGTAACTACCATAATTGTTGCCATAAAAATGACATTGTACTTCGCTGTTGTCATAACCGATTTCTCGGCGCGATCAATTCGCTTAGCGCCTAAATTTTGTCCAACCAAAGTGGCCGCTGCATTACTAAGTCCCCAGGCCGGAAGTATAAAAAACATCATAATTCTAAGAGCCGTCTGATATCCGGCAGAGCCGTGATCACCTCCTGTTGTTGCTACCAATTGCGCCAGAAAAATCCAGCTGCAAGAGGCAATTACAAATTGTAAAACACCCGGAGCAGCAATTTTTACCAATGCTTTTATTTGTGTAAAGTCAGGAATAAAATAGGCTGCATAAATTCTCAGAACGCCTTTCCCAAAAAACAAATGATACAATTGGTAAAATACCCCGATACTTCTTCCTAAGGTAGTTGCTATCGCGGCACCAGTAAGTCCAAACGCGGGAATTGGGCCAAAGCCGTTAATCAAAATTGGACATAAAATGATATTGCAAATATTGGCCAACCAAAGACTTTTCATGGCAATAGCCGCATTTCCGGCACCACGAAAAATTCCGTTAATCAAAAACAAAAGCATGATACATAAACTTCCGCCGATCATAATTTGGGTAAATCGATAGCCATGTTCAGCCGCATCAACTGAGGCTCCCATGAATATCAGAATATCTTTGGCATAAATAAAACCTAAAATACTCATTACACTGTTGATTACAAAAGCGATAATTATAGCCTGCATTCCAGCTTTTGCAGCTGCAATCGGATCTTTCTCTCCAATACGTCTCGCTACAACAGCTGTTGCTGCCATACTAATTCCTATTGCAATCGAGTATACAATTGTAATGACTGATTCTGTTAAACCAACGGTTTGTATAGCAAAACTACTGTGCTCCAAATGGCCGACGAAGTACAAATCGACAAGCGCAAATACCGATTCCATCATCATTTCTAAAACCATCGGTATGGCTAGTAATATGACTGCTTTTTTAATGCTTCCTTCGGTATAATCAAAAGACTCGTCTCCTTTGATTGCTAATTTTAATGTGGTGAAAATTTTAGAAAATAAACTCTTCTTTATGGTTGTTTCTGTCATGATATATTAAGATAAATGTAAAAATGAGCCCAGATGCAAAGACCTGAACTGAAGAAAAAAAACGTAAGTATCCTAATTATTCTAAAAAAATAAAAATAGGACTAGGCAGAAACAATCATAAACTTGAATTTTTAAGACGATAAATATAGGTATTATTTTCTTACTAAGAAAACACTAATCTAATAGTCTTTTACTTACCCGGCTACTGGCAATTAAAGAAGCTACAAAACCAAGAGAAATAATGGTTCCCATTACGATCAGTACGTTTTCTAAAGTAAAAACGACCGGATACGCCAAAGTTGGTGTAATCATAATTAACTCATACTGTTGTTGCAGTACGACCAGGATAATACCCAGCACAAGGCCAATAACGCCACCAAAAACACTTAGTAATGTTCCCTGAAGTAAAAATATTTTTCTCAGATGATTGATTTCCGTACCCAGATTAAAAAGGGTTTTAAGATTTCCTTTTTTATCTAAAATCATCATAATCAAAGCCCCGATCAAATTAAAAAGTGCCACAATAATCACAAGCGTGAAAATGAGATAAACCGCTATATTTTCGGTATTGAGCATTTTATACAGAGACTCATTAAGTTGTGCTCTGTTTTTTACAGTAATTTTATTTTTGAAAATAGATTCTAATTGAAGGTTAATTGCTTTTTCATCGGCATTTTCCTTTATATTAAATTCAATTCCCGAAATCTGATTCGGTTTGTACAGCAATAATTCCTGTGCTAAACCTAAGTCGGCAAACACGTATTTTGAATCTAAATCTTCGCTAATGGAATAAATCCCGACCGGTAAAACATCTGTTTTATTAAACGCTTCTTCGGGATTTTCAAAAGCTCCTTTTCCCGGTTTAGGCGCGAATATTTGCAAGGGATTTTCGAAATCTAATATGCCCATCGAAAAATCTCTTGCAATTCCATAACCAACGACTACCTGATAAGTGTCCGGTTTTAGCCATTGTCCGTTGAAAAGTTTTTTTCTGATATCGTTTACAGCGACATAGTTGCTGTCAACTCCTTTTATGTAAGTAACTTGTTGTTTGTCTTTAAACAGAAACAAAACCCGTTCCTCAATAATTTTTGTATACGAAACGACACCGTTAATTTCTTTAATCTGTTTTTCCTGATCGGGTGTAATCAAAAATGATTTTCCGTAGGTACTGGTCATTTTTAAATCAGGATCGATTTCATTCGTAAACGAAAGACTAAATACTTTTAATCCGCTAAAAACGGATAACACCACAAACAAAGCCATCGTACCAACAATAATCCCCATGCTGGCAATATAATTGATAATATTTATAGCATTGTTTTTACTTCTGCTAAAAATATAACGCTTGGCTATGTAAAATGGGAAATTCAACTTATGATTTTCTTCTTTTTTCTAAAAGATCACGATTTTCAATTGGATTTTCTCTGTTAGATAAGGCATTGTCAATTTTCTCAATATAATCTAAAGAGTCATCGATAAAAAATACCAAATTAGGTACACGACGCAATTGCAAACGAACGCGTTGTGATAAATCGTGCTTAATTAAAGTGGAGTTTGATTTTATACCCTCTAAAGTTTCTTTGGCTTTCTCCTGAGGAAAAATGCTTAAATATACGGTAGCAACCGATAAATCTGAAGTAACACTTACTTTGGATACTGAAATTACTAAATTATTAATTCCATTTTTTCTCACTTCACCTTGCAAAATATCAACCAAATCTTTTTGGATGACACCGCCTATTTTTTTCTGTCTATTTGTTTCCATACTGCAAAAATACTATTTTAAATTTCAATCAATACCATTTCAAATAAACAATAGACTGATTTTTGCATTCGCAGTGGTTTTAAGGTGTTTTTACTCTTCTTTTTTTTAAAGTTTTTCATTCATACCCTTAGCAGATAATGGAATCTTTAGTTGCATTTTTTTGACCATCGCTATGATGAGACCTTTATTAGAGTGATATGATTAAAAAAAGTTCATAAAAAAAGGGAGCCGAGCTCCCTTTTTTTATCTATTCTGCAACCACCCTTCCGGATTGTTATTTGATGTATTTTGAAGAATCAGAAACTTAATGATTGTTTTTCCGGTATCACCACTGGTTCTTACTTTTCCAATACTTTGTTTGATATTTACTTTATCTCCTTTATTTACAAATACCTGACTTAAATTCTGATATACGGTAAAATAATCTCCATGCTGAATCATAACGGCCCTGTTAATTGGAGATAAAACCATGATGCTTGCTACTTCTCCCGCAAATACGGCACGGGCATTTGCTCCTTGTTCGGTCGTAATCTCCACACCTGAATTGTGTACGGTTAATGACGGATAAAGCGGGTGCGGCTGATCTCCGTAACCAAGAGAAATAAATCCTTTTTCTACTGGCCAAGGTAATTTTCCTCTGTTTGCTTTGAAATCGGCAGCTAAAATTTTTCCTTCCGGTGTCAATGCAATTTTAGAAGAGGAAACTGGTACATTTGATGCTGTAGATCCCGGATTTTCTTTTGCTCTTTCCAGCGCTGCTTTTCTGTTGGCCTCCGCAATAGCTTCACGAATCAAACGATCAATTTGTCTGTCGATTCTTTTTGCTTCCTGCTGCTTGCTTTTGGTATCGGCAATGATTTTATTTTTATCTTTTTTGATTGAGTTAACCAGCTTTTGTTGCTCTTTTTTCTCAATCTCTAAAGCGGAACGCTCTTTCTGATTTTCGGCAATAATTTTTTTCTTGACTTGCCTTTGACCGTTTAGTTTTGTGTTGAAATTTTCTAATTCTGCCGTTTTAGATTGAATTTCCAAGCCTTGATTTTTTCTAAAATTCGTATACTGTTTTAAATACTGCGCTCTTTTATAAGCTTGCAAAAAACTTTCCGAAGATAAAATAAACATAGCCCTGCTCTGCTCTGAACGGCTTTTATACGATTTAAGAATCATCTTGGCATAATCCTCTTTTAGAATCGCCAATTCTTTTTTCAGTTTATTAACCTTAACTTGGTTAATATACATATCGTTACTTAAAAGTTTCTCCTGTTTTGCCGTAGTATTAATCAGCTTTTCTTTCAGCTTAATTTTATTGGCTTGAATTAAAAATACATTTACCGCTGATTTTTCTTTTTTCTTTACGGATTGCAACATCTTATCATTATCTCTAATTTCTTGCTGAATCTGAGCTTTACGCTGTTCCAGCTTTTCTTGTTGCGAATCTTGTGCCCACAGCATTGTAGAGGCACATATAAAAATCAGACTTAGGAGAAATTTTGGCATGTTTCTTTTTTCTTTTTGCAAATTTACTTAATTATAACCTTTTTATAGCCACTTGGTACGCTATACGGAAAAGAAAGTTGTTCGTTGAACGAAATAGTATTGTAATTTAAATTAATATCTGTTTTTCCTTTCGGCTGAATCGCATTAATTTCGATTGCAGTTGGAAGTGTTCCCTGATCAAAAACTTTACTGTCAGAATATTTAATTTCTAACATTCTGTTTTCTGATGGTTGTGAAATTTGTTCCTTTTGCAACAAATATTTTTCCGGCTCCAGAAAGAATACTTTTTTGATATTCGCTTCTTTTTGATCTTCCAAACGAAAGAGGTTTTCTACAATAGTTTGTGTGTAGTCTCCTTTTCTTAAATCTTCTAAAGCCTCACCTACCAATAAATTTTGTACCTTACTGTAATTCAATTCTGTACCCAACCATTTACTCAAACTTGTAAAGTCGCCTTCGTAGTAAGTACTGTTTATTTTTTCGTAATAACTTACAGCTGTCGGCGTTATCAACGCTTTTGCCATGGTAATTCCCAGAAAACGAACACTTATTAAAATCTGTTTGTCTTTTTCGATTTTTATCTCGGCCGAAACATTTTGACTTTGTTTTTCATCGACATACCTCGCACTTGCTTTTATGTATACGGTTGAAAAATCTAATTTATTATCGTAATGTTTTTCTATTGCTTTTTTGTCTTTTTTTGCCTCAACTACTTCCGTTTTATTGTTTTGTACGGCAACAGCTTTAGATTTACAAGAAATCACAAAAACGGACATCGATAGTATTATTATATACTTTTTCATTTACTCTTTACTTTTTTTTCTTCAATAACTCATTTGCCTTCAAAAAGTATTCCTCTTTTTTCTTGGCATCTCCTAACCCATTGTAAGCCTCTCCTAACTGAATATTAAAATTCGATTCCAGTTTTATATCGTCAACTACATAATCCAGTCCCATTTCTAAAACCGTTTTTGCATTTTTAAATTGCTTCAATTGATTGTTCCCTAAACCGGCATAATAATAAAATTGCGGTTGACTCGGGTACACTTCAATCATATACATGGCTCTTTTTGTCATAGGCTCAAATTGTTTTGCCTGTGTATAAGCCTCCAGCAAAAGTAAATTGGTCTCGCGATCGGTATCTGAGTTTGATTTTAGATCTTTCTCGTAATACTTAATGGCGTTTTCAAATTGATTTTTGCTGTGATAAAACTTTCCTATTTCTTTTGCAACATCAATTTCTTTATCATTATCAAAATAAGAAATCGCTTTTTCCAGATCCGGAGCGTACTGCGGGTTTTTATTCACATAGATCAAAAATTCATTTAAGGTACGATGTTTTATTTTTGAATCAATTTTTGCACTGGACAAAATTACATTCATCGCCTTAATCGCTTTATCAGCCTGATTGGCATCTAAATACCCTTTAAACAAACTGACCTGCGCCCAATCTGAAGTCGGAATTTCTTTTGCCAATTGTTTGGCAACGTCTATAGCCTTGTCTGTTTCTTCTCCTTTCGAATACAGAAAAATCAGGTTTACATAGTTGGATTCTTCTTTTGGGTTCTTCTTAATCTGATCAATCAAATTGCCAATCTCTGCATTTTGATATTTCCCCTGAGACATGATCTGGTTTTTATAAATTTCACGATCTGATGATTTCCCAAACTTGTCGTTCATTTCATTAATCGCAACCAACGCTTTATCGTATTGATTGGTTATCATGTATATCGAAATCAAATCGTCCTTGTACTCTTCATCAAACAAAATGATTCTTTGAATGGTTTCAATTGCGAGATTGTAATTTTTAGTTTCAAAACTTACATCATAAATCCCAAGCCAAAACCATTTATTTTTTGGATCTAACTGAGTCGCTTTTTCAAAAGAATCCTGGGCATTTTTATAATCTTTTAAAGCCAGATAATTTTTGCCTAGTTCGAAATAAGCAACTGCATCATTGGGTTTTAACTTGATACATTTCTGCAACGAAACGATCGCCTTATCATAATTTTCAATTCCTTTTTGCTTTAATGATTCGAAAAAAGAGTCTTTATATTCGTCTGTAACCATAGCAATATCCTCCGGTTCTGTCTGAGCCACAACCGACATTGTATTACCAAAGAAAACAGAAAACAAAATTACTAAAACTCCCTTTTTCATCATTTTTATAATTTCATTTAAAACAAAAGAATACTACCTGTCTATTCTAAAACCGAATAATCACCAATACTAATACTGGTAAACTTACCATCATAGCTAACGTGATTTCCAATCATCGCATTGTCTAAATTAGCATTTTTTATTTGAGAAAACGTTTGTATTAAACTATTTTTAATGGTACTGTCAATCACATGACATCCTTTTCCTAATGAAACGTTTGGTCCTACCGTTGCGTTTTTCAACACTACGTTTTCACCAATATAACAAGGCGGAATAATTGTTGCGTTTTCTAATTTCACATCAAAATCTACCAAATGTTCTCCATCGTTATGCAAAAATCCGAGCATTCTCGTATTTGTTTCAACAGTCACATCTTTGTTTCCGCAATCCATCCATTCATCAACACTTCCGGTTTTAAAAACTTTTCCGTTTGCCATCATGGCTTTAATTCCGTCGTTAATCTGATATTCTCCACCATTTTGGATGTTATTGTCCAAAACATTCTGAAGTTCTTTTTTCAAATCACCCACTTCTTTGAAGTAGTAAATTCCGATAACAGCTAAATCGCTCACAAACTCTTTTGGTTTTTCAACCAATTCAATAATTTCATTGTTTGCGTTTAATTTTACAACACCAAAAGCTTCAGGTTGTTCTACTTGTTTTACCCAAATTACCGCATCAGCTGATGGATCTAATTCGAAATCAGCTCTGATTAAAGTATCCGCATAGGCAATAACTGCCGGGCCTGATAACGATTCTTTTGCACACATAATAGCATGTCCGGTACCTAAAGGTAAGTCCTGACGGTAAATAGATGCTTTTGCTCCTAAACTACCTGCTAACTCTTCCAGACTCTCCACAAGATCCTCTCCAAAAAAAGCAGGATCTCCAAGAATAAAAGCAACTTCATCGATTGGTTCTTTTAAAATCTCAGCAATGTCTTCAACTAAACGATGAACGATTGATTTACCTGCAACTGGAATTAATGGTTTAGGAACAGTTAAAGTATGTGGTCTAAGTCGTGATCCACGACCTGCCATTGGAACGATTATTTTCATTTGTTTTTTATTTTTTATGGGAAGATTTAAAATCTTCAATTGGTTTGGTTTGTTGTAAAGTTTATAAACGGAAAATCGAGACTGTAAATTATTTTACTCCCGTACTTCCAAAACCGCCTTCACCTCTAGAGGTTATAGAAAGTTCTTCTACTTCTACCCATTCTGCTCTTTCATGTTTGGCGATAATCAACTGTGCAATTCTTTCTCCGTTTTCGATTACGAAAACTTCATTTGATAAATTTACTAAAATTACACCTATTTCTCCTCTATAATCCGCATCTACAGTACCAGGAGAATTTAAAACCGTAACTCCTTTTTTTGCTGCAAGACCACTTCTTGGTCTTACCTGTGCTTCATATCCGATTGGTAATTCAATAAAAAGTCCCGTTTTTACGATGGTTCTTTCCAGTGGTTTTAAAGTTATTGATTCTGTTAAATTAGCGCGCAAATCCATTCCAGCCGAAGCAATTGTTTCGTAGTTTGGTAAGTCGTGCTGTGATTTATTTATAATTTGTATTTTCATTTTTATATTAAATTCTAAAAAAATAAAATTGGATTTAACCCGATTCTATTTTCTATTCATAATTCCTTTGATTGTATCTTTTTCATTGTGATAAACAAAATAAATAAAGATTAAAAGTAATGGAATTCCAACGTAATATTTCTCTCTAAATCCGTAAAAAGAAATAGCAGAAAATGCGATTGAAATTCCTAAATAAGCCCCTATTTTCTTCATGTCGTAGGGAATCGGGTAATATTTATTTCCTAAAACATACGATATTAACATCATACTTCCGTAGGCTGAAATAGTTGCAATAGCGGATCCGTAATAACTGTATTTTGGAATTAGAAAGTAATTCAAAACCAACGTTACTATAGCACCAACGATAGAGATATAAGCCCCAATTTTGGTTTGATCTGTCAGTTTATACCAAACCGACAAATTGTTGTAAATTCCTAAGAAGAAATTCGCCAGTATAATTAAGGGCACGACCTTCATCGCTTCCCAGTAGGATTTATTGTCCAGTAAAAGGAATTTCAGGAAATCTGCAAAAACAATTACACCCAATAAAATCAGTGAACCAAAAATAACGAAGTACTTCGTGATCACGGCGTAGGTCTGTGGGGCGTTGGCGTTTTTGGCATGACTAAAAAAGAACGGCTCAATACCCAATCTAAAGGCAGTTGCAAACAAAACCATAAACAAACCTAACTTGTAACAGGCAGAATAAGCTCCAACCTCTGATTTAGCCAAATTTTCAGGCAGTAAATAACCTAGTAAGATTTTATCAAAATGTTCGTTAACAGCAAACGCAAGTCCGGCAACCAGAATAGGTAAACCATATTTCATCATCTTTTTCCAAAGTACCGGATCGAATTTTCGTCCAAGCGAAAGATAATTTGGAGATAATACAACAAAAGTGGCCAAACTGGCTAATAAGTTCGCTATGAAAATATAAGCGATCTGGAAGTTTTCAATATATAAATTATCCCAAACTGAATTTGGGTTTGCGATGGCGAGTTTGGGTAAGTATATTAAAAAGAAAAAATTTAATACCATGTTTATTACCACATTTCCAATCTTTATTGCCGCATAAACCATTGGTCTCTGATTGGCTCTAAGTTTAGAAAATGGCACTAAAACCAACGCATCCAGAACTAAAATCCAAACTGAATACGTAATATACTGTGAGTCAACTTCAGCCCAATTTGCCAGCGTATTTCTAAAAATTAACGCGGCAAACAAAAACCCAATTGAAGACCAGAATATTGATATTGTCGCCGTAGCAATCACATTCTTTTTATCGTCTTCTGCACTATAAAACCTAAAAAATGCCGTTTCCATTCCATAAGAAAGCACTACGTTAAAGAAGACCATCCAGGACAAAACGATAGAAACTTCCCCGTACTCCGCCGTTGGTAAAATACCGGTATACAAGCGTACTAATAAAAAACTTAGCATTCGCGGTAACACCGTCGCTAGTCCATAAATAGCCGTTTGTTTGAATAGATTTTTATATAATCCCAAAATATACTTGTAATAAAGTTCGTAAAACAAAAATAACCAATTCTTTCGTTTATTATTGCTTTTGTTGATTCAATAAAAAACGTAGCAGGTCTTTTTAGTGTGTTAATTTTGTTTCGTCCAAAATTTTAACAAAATGAAAGCCTTTGGGCCCATAACCTTGATTATAATAGAAACGATGCGCTGCAAAATTACCGGTAAAAGCATCTAGAACAATGCTGCTACAATCAGAATCTAAAGCCTTTTGCTCGATATAATCTGTCAATAATTTTCCAATTCCTTTAGATCGCTGCCCAGGATCAACAACAAAATTATCTATTTCGAGATATTTACCAGTCCATAATTTAGTTGCGGTCCAACAACCGGTAATTCCCACACAATGCTCTTCTTCAAAGACGCCTATTTGGATATAATTACGCGGTACCATCTCAGAAAGATAAGCTTCGTATTTTTCAACAGTTAGATTCGGATAAAGAAATCGCATGGTTTCAATTTGTGCCAGCATTTCCGGGATCGTAGTAAGTTCTTGTATTTGTAGTTTCATTGGTGTAAAAATAGAGGACAAAAATACTTATTTTTTTTTCATTGCCTGTTATATAATTCACAGCCTATGGTGCGAAATATATAAATAAAGGCTAAAAATTCTGTAATTCTTTTTATCCATACTTTTCTAAATTTGCTAAACAGGGATTGATAACAGCTGATTTGTAACCCCACAAAAACAGAGCATTGGGACTAATAAAGCTTGTTTGTTCCCACAAAAGACAAAGCATTGCGGATTTTAAGGTTTCTGCAACTCAATTCTAAAATGGTGTCGATTCTTGTTTTTTGAGTAAAATGAGAATCACCATTTTATAATTATACAGAAAGAAAAACAGTTCTATAAAAAAAGAGCAGACAATCGTATGACTGTCTGCTCTTTTTATTTCTCTTAAATAAATTATCCGTTCAAAGCTTCTGCTCCACCAACGATCTCTAAGATTTCGTTAGTAATCGACGCTTGACGTGCTTTATTGTAAGTCAATTTTAATTGGTTTCTCAATTCAGTTGCGTTGTCAGTTGCTTTGTGCATGGCTGTCATACGCGCTCCATGTTCTGAAGCAAATGAATCACGAATTCCTTTATATAATTGTGTTTTCAATGATTTAGGAATCAAAGTCAACACGATTTCTTCTTTTGAAGGCTCAAAAATATAATCTCCAGTTGAAACCGGTACATCAGATTTAATTGGAGCTAACGGTAAAAATTGCTCAACCTGAACGATTTGAGTTGCGGCATTTTTAAATTGATTGTATATCAATTCGATTCTGTCGTACTCTCCTGTCAAGAATTTTTCAGTTAAGTTATCTGCAATTGCAGCAACATTATCAAAAGTTAAATGATCAAAAATTGCATTATGATGACCGTGAACTTTATGCGTTTTAACTAAAACATCGTTTCCTTTTTTACCAATAGGAAAAACATCTACTTGTTTTCCTGCGTAAAACTGAGTACGGTTTTTAGTCTCTTTAATAATGTTAGTATTAAAAGCGCCACATAAACCTCTGTTCGAAGTTATCGCAACAAGTAATACTTTTTTTACTTCACGTTGTGTTGTATAATCTCCTCCTACTTCACCATCAAGTGTAGCGGAAAGATTTTGTAACAACTCCGTTAATTTCTCGGCATAAGGGCGC
Organism: Flavobacterium sp. ABG; assembly: GCF_001027725.1. Lineage (NCBI taxonomy): Bacteria > Pseudomonadati > Bacteroidota > Flavobacteriia > Flavobacteriales > Flavobacteriaceae > Flavobacterium > Flavobacterium sp. ABG. The sequence continues at coordinate 88,218 of NZ_LEKS01000004.1, read as the reverse complement.
ATTGCAGTGATTGCATCTTGTGCTTTCTTAAGCTTTGCAGCAGAAACCATTTTCATAGCCGATGTAATCTGCATCGTCGATGAAACGGAAGTAATTCTATTACGGATTTCCTTTAAATTTGCCATCTATTAATTAGAAAATGTGACAATTTGAAAATTAGATAATCAGAAGTATCCGGAGATATTTTCTAATTATCTAATTGACTAATTCTCTTATTAGTTATATTTTGCTGAAATTTCTTTTGCTGCTTTTTCGATAACATCAGTAATGTTGTCATCTAACTTACCAGCTTTTAAAGCATTAAGAGTATCTTTATGCTTGCTGTTTAAGTATGCTAAGAAATCAGCTTCGAATTCTTTTACTTTATTTACAGGAACGTTTCTTAATAAGTTTTTAGAACCAGCGTAAATAATAGCCACTTGATTTTCTACTGTATAAGGATCGTTTAAACCTTGTTTCAAGATTTCAACGTTTCTTTTTCCTTTTTCAATTACGTTTAAAGTAACAGAATCTAAGTCAGAACCAAATTTAGCAAAAGCTTCTAATTCACGGAATTGAGCTTGATCTAATTTTAAAGTTCCAGAAACTTTCTTCATAGATTTAATCTGTGCATTACCTCCAACACGAGATACTGAGATACCAACGTTGATCGCAGGACGTACTCCAGAGTTGAACAAATCTCCATCAAGGAAAATCTGACCATCTGTAATCGAGATTACGTTTGTTGGGATATAAGCAGAAACGTCACCAGCCTGAGTTTCGATAATTGGTAAAGCAGTTAATGAACCACCACCTTTTACGATAGGCTTAATAGAGTCTGGTAAATCATTCATGTTTTTAGCAATTCCATCATCAGCAATTACTTTACAAGCACGCTCTAATAAACGAGAGTGTAAGTAGAAAACGTCTCCAGGATATGCCTCACGTCCCGGTGGTCTTCTTAATAAAAGAGAAACCTCACGGTAAGCAACTGCTTGTTTAGATAAATCATCATAAACAATTAAAGCCGGACGACCTGAATCTCTAAAATATTCTCCAATTGCAGCACCTGCGAAAGGAGCATAAACTTGCATTGGAGCTGGATCAGAAGCATTAGCTGCAACAATAACGGTATACGCCATTGCACCTTTTTCTTCTAACATTTTAGCAATTCCTGCTACAGTTGAAGCTTTTTGCCCAATTGCAACATATATACAGAATACAGGTTTTCCTGCATCGTAAAATTCTTTTTGATTTAAGATTGTATCGATACAAACAGTTGACTTACCTGTTTGACGGTCACCGATTACAAGCTCACGTTGTCCACGACCAACCGGGATCATAGCATCTACTGCCTTAATACCTGTTTGTAATGGCTCCGTAACTGGCTGACGAAAGATAACTCCAGGAGCTTTTCTTTCTAACGGCATCTCGTATAAGTCTCCACCGATTGGTCCTTTTCCATCAATTGGAAAACCAAGAGTGTTAACTACACGTCCTACCATTTGCTCACCTACTTTAAGAGAAGCGATACGTTGTGTTCTTTTTGCAGTTGATCCTTCTTTGATACCTGTTGATGGTCCTAAAAGTACCACACCAACATTGTCTTCTTCAAGGTTCAATACAATAGCTTCAAGTCCGTTATCGAATTCAACTAACTCACCGTATTGTACATTAGATAACCCGTAAATACGAGCAATACCATCTCCAACTTGAAGTACTGTTCCCACTTCCTCTAGCGTAGCACCAGATTCAAAACCTTCTACTTGCTTTCTTAATATTGCTGAAATTTCAGCAGGTTTGATTTCCGCCATCTTAATTTATAATTTAGACACTTTTATGTGTAATAAAACTAATTACTTAACTCTCTTTTTAATACTTGCAATCTGTTTGCAACAGAAGCATTGTATTGTTGATCTCCTATTCTTAAAATAAATCCTCCAATAATTGAAGCATCTACCGTATTTTCTATTGTTATTTTTTTATCTGACAATGTTGCGATTTTAGCTAAAACTTTAGCTTCTAATGCCGCATCCATAGGAATTGCTGTTGTAACTTTCGCTACTTCGATTCCATTTCCTTCGTCAAATAATTTACTGTATTCTGTAGCAATTTCTGCCAGAATCTCAAATCTTTTGTTCTCAAACAATAAGTGAAATAAACCTTTAGTTACTCCATTTACATTTGCGAAAACTTCTAAAAGAGCACTTTCCTTCACTTCAACTTTTGTAGTTGGGTTTTGAATAAAAGTACTTAATTCTGCATTGGTATCAATTGTAGACGCAATCGATTTCATGTCATTATTGACAACTTCGGCAACACCTTTAGAGTTTGCTAAGTCCAGAATTGCTTTTGCATAACGAATTGCTGCTCTTGTACTTGCCATAATCTTAGTTTAGCTTTACGTCACCTAACATTTTCTCAACTAATCTAGTTTGAGCTTCTTTGTTAGATAATTCTTCTTTTAACAATTTTTCAGCAATGCTTAATGATAAAGTTGAAACTTGAGATTTCAATTCAGCCATAGCAGCATTTTTTTCGCTTTCGATAGCAGCCTTAGCTTGCTCGATCATTTTAAGGCCTTGCAATTGCGCTTCGTTTTTAGAATCTGCGATCATTTTCTCTTTGATCTCACGAGCTTCTTTCAACATTGCATCACGTTCAGCACGAGCTTCATTCAAAATTCTTTGATTGTCAGCTTGTAAATTTTGCATTTCTTGTCTTGCGTTTTCAGCAGAAAGTAATGCATCTTTAATACCTTGCTCTCTTTCATTTACTGCATCCAGAATTGGTTTCCAAGCAAATTTTTTCAACAAAAGTACTAATCCAACAAATATTAATATTTGCCAAAAGAACAAACCAAACTCGAACTGATATATTAACTTATCCATTATATAATGATTATAAATTTTATTTTATGACTTTTAAATTGCACTTAATAAAAGCAATTTTAATGTTTTAATTTTAAAACAATAGTTACAACCAACCGTTGCAACTATTGTTTTTTTGTATTTTAATTAAGATGCGAATAACGCAGCGAAACCAATACCTTCAATAAGTGCTGCTGCAATAAGCATAGCAGTTTGGATTTTTCCAGAAGCTTCTGGTTGACGAGCGATAGCGTCCATTGCTGAACCACCGATTCTACCGATTCCTAATGCTGCTCCGATTACAATTAATCCAGCTCCAATGATATTTGGAATTACCATAATAAATATATTAAAAAATTAAACATTCTTTTTTGATTTTAGATTTTGAATATAGATTTTTAGATTGTTAATAAATCTGAAATCTAAACTCTGAAATCTAATTTTAATGGTGAGCTTCTTCTTCGTGATGATGCTCTTCTACTGCTGAACCAAAATAAAGTGCAGACAGCATGGTAAAAATATAGGCTTGTAAAAAGGCAACTAAAATTTCAAGTATTGAAAGTACAAATGACAATCCAAAAGAAAGACTGCTTCCAATCCAGCTTTTAAAGATAAACATTAATCCAATAATACTCATTAATACGATGTGACCTGCAAAGATGTTAGCATACAAACGAATCATTAACGAAAATGGCTTGATGAAAACTCCTAACAATTCAATTGGCGCCAAAATAATTCTCATTGGTTTTGGCACTCCCGGCATCCAAAAAATATGACCCCAGTAATTTTTATTTGCAGTAAGATTTGTGATTAAGAAAGTAAGGATTGCCAAAGAAAAAGTAATTGTTAAATTACCTGTAGCATTTATCCCCAGTGGTGTTAATCCGAAAATATTCAAAAACAATACAAAAAAGAATATAGTCAATAAATAACTCATGTATTTTTTATAGTGTTTCTCTCCAATATTAGGAATAGCAACTTCGTCACGAATGTAAACTACTAATGGTTCGAAAATTCTTCCAACTCCAGAAGCAATTCCTCCGTTTTTACCATACGATTTTGCTAAACTTGTAAATAACCAAAACATTAACAATGCAGCTGCCAAAATAGAGACTACTGTTTTAGTAATAGAAAAGTCAATAGGACGAACATTTGTAGGGTGACCCGATTTCTCATCTTCAGTAATTTCTCCAGAAGCATCTGTTCTGTAAATTTTACCATCATGATGATTAATTACATAATAGTTCCCGTTTGATTCTGCCACAGCATGACCATGGTTGAATTTTGATGAAGAAAAAACGTGTAAACCATTATCCCAGATAATAACAGGTAATGGGAAACCATAATGTTTTCCTGTTTCATCATCTTGTGTTAAAGTAAAATCATGAGAGTCTAAAACGTGATGTTTTATAAATCCTTTTATTTTTGATTTTACGTCTGTTGGCTCAGCATGATGTTCTTCTGCACCGGCTGCATGAGCTTCTTCAGTTTGTACATGTGCTGAGTCTTTCTCAACATTTGAAAAACTCATTAATGGCAGACAGGCTACGAAAGCTGCTGTAAGAATAAATCTGAGTGGTTTGTTTGAAATCACCATATCTGTGGAAAATCTTATTTTTTACGTTTCTAAAATTTGCTGCAAAGGTACATTTTTTATTAATATTCAAAAGGATATAAAAAATTATTTTTGAGCATTCTTTTACAGAATCCCTATTTTAACGCTTTTCATTTAATAATCGTACCGTTAGAAGCGTCTCAAATAACAAAAAGAAAATAAATGTTATAAAAAAATTAATTTTTTCAAAACGAACGTTGTGAATCTTATCTAATAAAATTGGTCGCAAAACAATATAAGCCAAAAACATTTGAATAAAAGTCCCTAACATAAAAAACATTCCTATACTGTCAAACTTGTCTTTTTTAAATTTCAACAGGAAACTTAAAAGCACTGTTGCAATTAATAAAAAGATTATATACAATCTTTCAAGACTATAGTGAAAATCCTGTTCGTTAACCTTTAAAACAAAAAAAACTACCTTATGCAATATATAGGTAGCAGTTGCGAGAAAAAATAAATGTAAAATCGGTCTGTAATTTTTTAAAAGCATTTTCAATAATTTTGCTGCAAAGATGCAACATTTATTTAAAGCTCTTTTATTTGATCTATTACTTTGTCTTGTTAATTTCGTTTACCTGGCGAATTACATTATATAATGCTATAGCAACACCAACCATAACTAAAATTTTATTGTAGTACACTTTTTCACTTGGGTGATTGTCATCTAACCAAGTTCCTAAATAAGAAAACAAAAAAATAATCGCACCCATTTGAATTGGAATATTAATGAGTGCAATCCACTTATTGTTAGGACTTTTGTTCGGCTCCTTTTCCATTTATTAGTTTTACTTCGTTGGTATTGGTTAACATACTGCAAGTCGCTGTAAAATCAGCACCGGGTTCTATAGAAAGTTTTCCAACGGTAACTTCGCCGTGAATTTGCGCTGTGGCTTTTATATTAAGAACTTCTAAAACCTTTATTTTTCCTTGGAATTCTCCTTCAATATCAGCATTATTACAAACGATTTCACCTTTTACAACACCGGAAACTCCGATAACCAATTTTCCTTGTGAGGTAAAATTACCTATTAATTCGCCATCTAATCTAAAATCGGCTTTTGAAACGATGTCGCCTATAATCGAGGTTCCTTCTACTATTCTATTGGTTTTTCCTAAAAGTTCTGTTCCGTTTTTTTTTACTTTATCAAACATTAGATTATGGGATTTTGGGGGCTGTGTAAACGTCAATATTTTTTTTAATTTGAACTATTTTATAATTGTCGCTCGAGATAATAATTGCCTTATTTGAGATTTTGTATTTTTTATCATCTCTGAAAACACCGGCAAGATCATTAGCATAAGCTTCCGACTTTATACCATGAATAACCACAAAACTCTGGGTTTTATTGTACCTATCGATAGATGTTCTAAGTTTTAGGAAATTCTCTATGTCTAAAAACTTGTGAATTGCTTCCTCGACTTTTTTACCGGTCTTAGTATCTTCATTAGCAATTGGATAGATAATTTTCCAATTCTTTGCATCAACAGTTGTAAAATCAAGTTTTTCTAAGTTTGGAACTTGTTTTTCTAAAATTTCACGCGCATTTTTCCCTTCTACACTATTCGGATAATTATCGGCAACATTTTCTAAGCCTTTCTTATACGCTGCCAGACCATTTACTTTTCCTAATGTATTCGCTTTCAATAATTCATACTTAGAAACGATCTCATCTCCGGAATATTGATTGATTAAATTATCAATATTGTCCAAGACCAAATCAAATTGTTCTTCCTGGAATAATTTATACCATTTTTGATATTCTTTTTCCGGGAGTGCCAAATCATCATTACCTGTGTTATTTAAGATTTGTGCATATCTTGAATTTGGATAGTTTGTGGTAATTTTCGATTTTATCTCTTGAGCTTTTCGTGGATCCGTAATTTCGTAAATCTTGTACAAATTGTACATGGCTGGTAAAACCAATTTTTCTTCTGGATTATTTTTCAATAATTGCTCCAATTTACCACTTGCCAAATTGTATTCTTTAAACTTTTCCTTGTAAATAAGCCCTAATTGATAGTACGCAAAATTGCGCTCTTTTCCAATGCTATCCATAGCCAACTCAGTAGTCGGAAGCTGTTTTTCATAAAAATCTGTTGTGTATTTTTCGATAACAATGGTGTCTTTTATCGCATTTAAAGAATCCTGAGTCATCTCTGCTGCTTCTTTTGCTATTGCATCATCATTTGCCGCTTTTGATGAAGCCATTCTCCAATAACCTCCTAAGATTCTGTTCCCCCAAGACTTTCTAAATTGCAACTTACCGTAAGCAACCGTTGTTGGATTGTAAAAATAAAAGGTACTTGTTGTCTCATTAGCAGATGGCGGATTAAACACTCCAACACCGGGAGGAACAATACCCGGCTGAGATTGTGGATTAACAGCCGTTGGTTCATTATCTGCTTTTGTATTACGCTCTACGTTAGCTAGTTTTTCTTTTTCTTTTTCCTCCAGAATACGTTTGGCTTCGTCTTTCTTTTTAAGCTCAACAATATAGTTTTCAAAATATAACTTTCGGTCGGGAGCCGGTAAACCATAAACGGTAATAATACTGTCATTGCGTTTGGCAATGGCCTCGTATTTTATAACATTGTCTAAGTTTTTTCTGTTTTTTTCTATAAATGTAAACTCTCTGCTTTTAGGATCTAATTTTACCAATGTACTGTCATAGTATTTCGCAGCCATGGTATAATCTGTATTTTTAAAATACATATTTCCGATATTCCGATAGGTGGAAGCAATGAGATAAGGATCTTTGGATTTTCTGTCCAATGATTTGTTGTAGAATTCTAAGGCATTTTCCTGTTCTTTTCTTTTATCAAAAAAGACACCCATTTCGAAAAACAGTACGTCATAATAGGGCCTGTTCTCACGATCTGCTACCAGCTTATTGTATTTTTCAATAAAAATGGTATCATTACCTGTTTCATAATCATACAGTTGTGCCTTTTTTGCATAAGCATGCATCATATATTTTCGATCGGCTTTTCGATTCATATCAATAACTCCGTCGTAATAATAAATAGCGCTGTCTTTTTTACCCTCTTCCTGATACAACTGTCCTAAAATAAAGCGGTATCGGGCTTTGTCTTCATTTATTCGGCTAAACTCTTCCGCAATTTTAAGTTTGGTAACGGCACTGTCTCTCTTTTCTAAATTTAAAAAAGCCTCTGCCAATAGTGCATTGGCATCCGAAAAAGTTTGTTTTTTTAGATCTGTATTTTTTAGTAGTTTGTTAATGTTTTTTACAACAATCGCATCATTTCCCAGGCGCATATTGGTTTTCTCACGCCAGATTTTTGCGGTATAAATATTACTGCTGTTGGGATATTTGTATAAAATATAATTGAATGCTTCTAAAGCCGGAATAAAACGCTGATCATAATATCTCGCTTTTCCTAGCATTAGATAGGCCTCGTCTATCTGAGAATTTTTTTCCCGTCCGCCAATATTCATGGAATGCTTCTGAATGGCTTTTGTTGCTTTTGTTTCGGCCTTTTCGAAATCCGCATTTTTAGCTTTAGTATCATCCGCGAAACTCTCATCGACCTGCATTTTCTCAATAGGCAGCATTTTCCAGAAATTATCCTGATTATTGCCTTGAATTGATTTTAATCCCTTGTCTAAACCTATACCCCCATTGTACAGAATATTATATTTTGTACTTAAAGCATGAGAATTTCGAGACAAAAAAGTGTTGTTTTTGGTAGAGCAGGCTATCAAAAGGAAGAAAAACACCAGAAAAAAGCTATATTTAAGAGTATTCTTTTTCAATAGAAAAGAGTTTAAATCATTTAACTTCTAAAAACGATTTTTAGTATAATGACTTGTAAAAATACGCTTCTTTTTGTAATATCGAAATTTATACTGCAAAAAACGATTCCAATTCTTGTAAGGTTTCTTTTGAAGTTTGAATATCTTTAACTATTTCTCCTTTATTGAGTGCCACAATTCTATCGCAAACCTCTACCGTGTGCTGCAAATCATGACTGGAAACCAGAACGGTTACGTTTGGATCTTCGGCTAATTCTTTAATAATTTTTTTCAATCGACTTACGGTTGTAGGATCCAAATTAGCAAAAGGCTCATCGAGAATAATCACTTCAGGATTACCGATAAGTGTGGCAATTATCCCCACCTTCTTCTGATTTCCCTTAGATAAATCGCGCAGATACTTTTTGTTTTTCAAGATTTCTCCATTAAAAAACTCTTCCTGTTTTACCAACAAGGCATCTACATCTGCTTTATTCTGATGGCGCAAATCTCCAATAAAATAAAAATATTCTTCCGGGGTTAAATACCCAATCAGGAAACTTTCGTCGAGAAAAGAACCTGTAAACGATTTCCAATTTTCATTGGTATCAACCTGAATATCATTGCTTTTAATATTTCCAGTCGAAGGCTGAATCAAATCCAATAATAAACTGAAAAAAGTGGTTTTTCCGGCTCCGTTATTTCCAACTAATCCGAAACTTTGCCCTTTTGGAATCTCAAGATGCTCAATATTTAAAACTGTTGTTCCGTTGTATTTTTTTGAAAGCTGACTTACTTGTATCATTGTAATTGTGGATTTTAGATTGTAGACTTTAGATTGTAGACTTTAGATTGTTGATTTTAGATTGCTGATTTTAGATTGCTGATTTTAGATTGTAGACTTTAGATTCTTGATTTTAGATTGTTGATTTTAGATTAAAAAAGTGATTGTTTTCATCCGATAAAATTATCACATTATCAAATTGACACATTTTCTAATTAATTCTTTTGTTTGTAAGCACTTATCGTACTATATTTTTCTATTTTGTATCTTTTTTCAATTAAAGAAAAGACCTTATTTCTAAAAATGAAACCTAAAAAACCGGCTCCGGCAACTAATACTAATCCGAGCGTTTTATCTCCCAAATAAAGTCCGATACCATACAATCCCAAAGGCAATAATATTTTTGGCAACGTCAATAACATGGCATTAACGTTGAACGCTTTTTTATCGCTAAAGGCTCCTCCGGCATTACTCAAATCAATTGGCGTTTTAGTAAATGCACCTCCTAAAAGTACCATGTGAGAATTAACTCCAATATTGTAAATCGCTCCAACAACGATTGTTAAGTACACTTCCCATCCATAAAAAAGATAAAAAGAAGCGATAATTGTCGAAACAAAAGTGGCAATCACGATCAACCACCATTTTGAAGTAATATAACCACGATACGGAATATTCTGCGTCATCATCAATTGATAATACGAACTGTCCCAACTCGGTACAAATTGTCCGAAAACAAATAGAAATCCACCCGAAACAAATATCCCGGCAAAAATATACATCACAGCCGGCTGGTGTGAATTTCCAAAAAAGATAAGCCCGTAAAACAAAAAGAGAACACTCATTAAAATAGTTGTTTTTGATCTCTTGTTCCTCTTAATCAATTTAATATCATTCTTAAGAAATGTTCCCAAAGTACCAAACTGATTCAGCCACGAAAGATTTTCTGTGCTGGCAATGTCTTCTTTTTTAGAAAGTCCTGCATCTAAATATAAATTGTTTTTAAAATATTTAAATGTAAAGACATACAAACTAACTAATACTAAAACCGGAATAAAAACCATTCCTTTTGTGTTATAAAATCCTTGAAAAAAGGGAGCTGTAAAAGTTGTAATGTCGAAAATCTTGTAGTATTGTGCTGCTCCTAAGGCCACAATTACAGCTACAAAAACAACAAATAACTTGTCGATATTACTCAAAATGATATTCAGAAAGTTGTTGATATATACTAACGAAAGAACCGCCAGATGCCAAAAAATAATACCCACAATATCATACCCTTCAATAGCTAATACGATCGAAAAAGGAAGAAAGAAAAGCGCATGGACCCAATTAAAAAAAGATAAAGCTGTTTTGCCCAGCGAAAAATGAACAATTGTTGGCTTCTTAAAAGGTAAAACCAGTAACGGTTTTATGTTAAGCACCGGTATAGCTTGCATCAGCAATCGAATAACGAGGTCGAATAGAAAATAATAAATTAGAAATCTGTTAACCGTAACTAATGGTTCCAGATTCATTTCTTTAAGCATATAAAAGGCTCCAACGCCCATCCCTATAAAAAGGATTGAAAAATAGATCATCAAGAAACCGATCAGAATTTTCATGGCCAAATTAGAACCAAATGAGGCAGATCGAATAAAGGCTTTCCATTCCAGGTAAATAAACTTTTTAATCATGGTTCTTTGGTTTTCAGTTTTATAGTAAGAGATCAAATGTAAGTAAACGTTACAAAAAAAGTTAAAAAAAATAATTTCGTTACCATCAATTAGCTGTTGTTTGCTACTTTTGCAGAAAATATCATATCATGCCTTCATTCTTAAAACTTATAATTAAAGAGGTAAAACGTGAAACTGCCGATGCTGTTTCTGTTCTTTTTAATGTTCCCGAAGAACTAAAACCGGACTATAAATTTACTGCCGGACAATATATAAACTTAAAACTAACTCTTGATAACCAAGAGATTAGACGTGCTTACTCAATTTGTTCAGGACCGGAAAGTGGTGAATTAAGAATTGCGGTAAAAGCGGTTAAAAATGGTTTGTTTTCGCAATTTGCAAATACCAAACTAAAAGCCGGAGATGTTCTTGAAGTAGGGCACCCTGAAGGAAAATTTACTTTCGAACCAGATGCTGAAAGACAAAAAAATTATGCAGCTTTTGTAGCAGGTAGCGGAATTACTCCTGTACTTTCTATTATAAAGTCCGTTTTAAAAAGTGAACCAAAAAGCTCATTTGTATTGGTTTATGGAAATAAAACACCTGAAGAGACGATCTTTCATCAGGAATTACACGATTTACAATTGCAATATGTAGGGCGCTTATTTGTGCATTATGTATTTAGTCAAGCTAAAGCTGAAAATGCTTTATTTGGAAGAATTGACAAATCGGCTGTGAATTTTGTATTGAATAACAAACATAAAGAATTACAATTTGATAAATTCTATTTGTGTGGTCCCGAAGAAATGATCAATACGGTTTCGGGTATTCTAAAAGAGAAAAACATAAAAGAATCTGCTATTAAGTTTGAGCTTTTTACTTCTTCTACTAAAGAAAATCAAATCAATACCTCATTAGAAGGACATACAAAAATTACGGTTTTAGTTGATGATGATGAAGTTACTTTTGAAATGTCTCAAAAACAAACGATTCTTGACGCAGCACTAAAACAAGGAATCGATGCTCCTTATTCTTGCCAAGGCGGAATTTGCAGCAGCTGTCTAGCACGTATCACAACAGGAACGGCAGAAATGACTAAAAATTCTATTTTAACTGACCGAGAAATTGCTTCCGGTTTAGTCTTGACCTGTCAAGCACACCCAACATCGGAGACTATTTACGTAGATTTTGACGACGTTTAGGAGAGTTTCTTAGTCGCAGTCGCGGTTTTCAGTCTCAGTTTACAGACATAAAAAAAGAGTTTGCTTTGCAAACTCTTTTTTTATGTTATTTATTGTGACATGTATATAGTAAAATGTGATTGAAAACTGTGACTGAAAACTGCGACTGTCAGGCTGAGCGAAGTCGAAGCCCCTTTTAACTAACAAGCCTTCGACTTCGCTCAGGGTGACATAAATGCTGTCGAGTTGTAACTATAAACTGTGACTGCAAACTGAGACTGAGACTGAGACTGGCAAACCGAAACTACTTTTTTTCTTCCAAAAGCGACTGAATCCTCTTAGCCACTTTCTTAGGAGAAATGGTTCTCATGGCATCTTCATAACCTTCGATTATTTTATTTCCATATACAGAAGACGGTAAATTAGGATACAGATTTCGATCCGAAAGCAAAGCATTATCAAGACTTTGATTAAACGGTAGAAATCCTGCATACGGATGCGTTGCGCCCCAGAGCGTAACCACTTTTACACCCAACATCGCTGCAATATGTGCATTTCCGGAGTCCATGGAAAGCATTACGTCCAAATTGCTTATTAGTTTTAGCTCTTGTTGGAATTTAATTTTTCCGGCTACATTTATTACATTTTTAAAGGGCTTTGAAAGAGACTCTAAAATTTCGATTTCTTTCTTTCCTCCTCCAAAAAGCAAAATGGTTTGCTCTTTATTATCGGCCAGTTTTGCAATTACTTCCTCCATGAAATCCAACGGATATACTTTCGAATCATATTGTGCAAATGGCGCAATTCCGATTAGTTTTTGGTAACTTTCTCCCACCAAATCAGTAATTTCAGCACTTAATACTGCTCTTTTCGGAAATTCAGGATTCGATAAGTTGACGAGAAAACCCAATTTTTCAAACACTTTTGTGTGTCTCTCAAACATCGTTGGTAATTGCTTGAAAATTTTATTCTCGACACGTGTTAATTCCTTTTTACCTTCTCGTCCTTTGTCGACTGTGGCTCTCTTTTTTCCGGTTAAAGCAAAAAGAAAACTCACAATTTTAGATCTTAAAACATTATGTAAATCTGCAAAAGCATCAATTTTGAGTTTTTTGACATCTGAAAATAATCTCAAAAGCCCTAGAAAACCTTTGTGGCGTTCCTTTTCATCAAAAGCAAAAAAATCAAGATTGGGAATTCCTTCAAAAAAAGGCTTAAAAAACGGACGTGAAATCACCGTAATTTTTATCGTCGGATACTGTTTTACAAAAGCACGTAAAACAGGAACCGTCATGGCAACATCTCCCATTGCAGAGAGTCGCATGACGGCTATATGTTGAATAGTCTTAGACAATTTTGCTGTCAAACTATTTTTTGTTTTGGTATAAAACCGGATTCAAATCATCATCGTTGTACATTTTCATTTGTTTGTACACTTTCATGAATTTATCTCCATTTTCGATATCTGTCAGCAAATCATCGATTGCTGTAGATAAATCACTTCTTTGTTCTAAAAGAATATTTAATTTTTCCTGACACTTATCTCTATGCTCTTGTGAAGCCTCTGCACGAGTAGCTTCTTCATGCATATGATAAATTTTTAATGCCAAAATAGACAATCTGTCAAATGCCCAAGCCGGACTTTCAGAATTGATTTTTGCACCGTCTTTTACTTTTACTTCGCTGTATTTTTGCAAAAAGTAACTGTCGATATATTCTACCATATCGGTACGTTCCTGGTTAGAAGCATCAATTCTTCTTTTTAGTGTTAATGCTGCTACCGGGTCAATTTTCGGATCACGAATAATATCTTCAAAATGCCATTGAACAGTGTCAATCCAGTTTTTTAAGTATAATAAATGTTCAAATTTATCTTTTGGAAACGGATTATTTATAGGTTGATCAACATTATCAAACTGGTGATAATCTTTGATGCTTTGTTCGAAAACCGAATATGCTAATTTTGAAAACATGTCTTTATTTTTTAGAGAGACAAAGATACTTTTTATACTTTTATAGTTCGAAAAAAAACTTTACTTTTTCGTCATTAATAAAGGTTATATCCTAACAATTCTAAAAACTCCTTATGAAAATTCATTATATATCGGAAGATAACAGTGTTTTAAACCATTTTTTAGGTCAAATTCGAAATATAAATGTTCAAAACGACAGTATGCGTTTTCGAAGAAACATAGAGCGAATCGGCGAAATTATGGCCTATGAACTGAGTAAAACTTTGGCTTATAAAAGTGTCGAAATTCAGACTCCGCTTGGGATTAAAAAAACAACCGAAATAAGCGAAGATCTGGTTTTATGTTCAATTTTAAGAGCCGGATTGCCCCTGCACAATGGGTTTTTAAATTATTTTGATCATGCAGAAAACAGTTTTGTTTCTGCTTGCAGACATCATCCGAATAATGATGATGCTTTTGAAATTTTAGTTGAATATCAGGCCCTTTCAAACATAAATAATAAAACGGTTCTGCTTCTTGACCCGATGTTGGCCACAGGTCAGTCTATCGTTGCTGTTCATGAAAAATTAGTTCAGAACGCAACTCCAAACGAAATTCATATTGTTGTCGTGATTGCTGCTCCGGAAGGCATACAGTATCTGGAAAAGAATCTTCCCGAAAATTGCCACTTATGGGTTGCTTCGCTGGACGAGAAATTAAACGAAAAAAATTACATTATTCCGGGTCTTGGTGATGCCGGTGATCTTGCTTATGGCAGTAAATTATAATTGGGACAAAAATGTAAATAAACTACAGGCAATGAGCGCGTAAAAAACAATTTCGTTATTTAGCTTTTGCTGTATATATTCCACATGTCCTGATGCCATAATGGTTAAAGGTGCAATACTAAACAACAATAAATCATTGCTTTTGTTTGGTGAAACAATAAAAACAATAACCGCTATAAAAAAACAGGCTACTACTTTTTTGTATGATGAATGCACAATTTGTGGCCTGTTTGAAAAGGTTGTTAACATCGAAAACACAAAAAATAAAGCTACCGCAGTATATATAGAAAGTGCAGCATTTTCGTAATTGTTCTTAAAATAATCAATACTAAAATCAACTACAGCACGTTTTTCAAAAAACTGAATGGCATCGATATGAAAGACCAAAGAGATTAATAAAAAAATCACGCTAACCGCTAAAAGTGCTATAAAAGGTAGTACCCAGTTTCTATAATCACGTGAAACGTGAAAAATAATCGATATAAAAACCAATATCAGGAAAAGAATACACCAAAATTGAAATAAAGAAGCTACTAAAATCCAAAAAGAAGCGTCAAATATTTTTTCTTTTGAAGCCTTCAGAGATTGCAGTGAGATTAACCTTCTAAGGGCTAACAGAATAAAAAAGTTCGCATATATTACATTCGAATCATTAAATATTGTGGGGAAAAATAATAAGAACAATAAGTAGAAAAATATCGAGTAACCGTTGTCTTTACTGAGTCCGTTCTTCTTTACGATAAAATTAATCAGGAAAAAAGAAGCAAAAATAAAGCACAAAAGACTTATTTTTTGAAATGCCAAAAACGGGGAACTGATCCAGGATGGTTCCTGAATTTGAAAAAGAAAAAAGAAAACCAGTATTAAAATTACGACCAATGAATAATTTAATGGCGTAGATTTTTTAAAAACACTTGTTATCATAAGGATATTTTATACTTTTGTGACTGTAAATATAATACTTGTTTAAAAGGAAAACCAACAAGTTGAAAAAGATTCGATCAATTGAATTTTGTGTTCAATGCGTTACAAAACAATAAATAACATATAATTTTATAAATTATGACAGCTTTTTTTGAAGGAATACAATACTTATTCGTTAACATTTTATTTGCTCCACTTGACTTTTTACGTCGTTTAGAGCTAATTACTTGGTTTGGTGCAAACACAATTAACTGGATATTTATGATTATTTGTTCTGCAGCAATCGTATATTGGATTAAACAATTACGCATTTTTGATGCTGCAGGAACAGAAAATCAAGATACTACGGCTCACTCTTTCTTAAAGTAAGTCGAAGCCGATATCTTTTCTAAAATACATCTTATCAAAATTTAGTTTATCTATGTTTTGGTAAGATTTTTTTATGGCTTGTTGGAAATCATCTCCGTAAGAAGTAATCGTCAATACACGACCTCCATTGCTCAAAACAGCTCCATCTTCTAATTTGGTTCCCGCGTGGAAAACAATAGAATCAGTAATATTTTCTAAACCGGTAATTACTTTTCCTTTCTCGAAATCTTCCGGATATCCGCCTGAAACCACCATAATTGTTGTGGCACTTCTTGGATCAACCTCTAATTCAAAAGAATCTAATTTCTGATCTGCTACGGACAAGAACAGTTCAACTAAATCAGATTTTAATCTTGGTACTACAACTTCTGTTTCCGGATCACCCATTCTCACGTTGTATTCAATAACGATTGGTTCGTTTTTCACATTAATCAAACCAATAAATACAAATCCTTTGTATTCAATTCCATCTTTCTGAAAACCTTCAATTGTTGGTTTTACGATACGAGTTTCAATTTTTTCCATCAAAACGGCATCTACATAAGGAACCGGAGAAACTGCTCCCATTCCACCTGTATTTAATCCTGTATCACCTTCTCCAATTCGTTTGTAATCTTTAGCTGTTGGCAAGATTTTATAGCTTTTACCGTCAGTTAAAACAAAACAGCTTAATTCAATTCCGTCTAAAAATTCTTCGATAACTACTTTTGAACTCGCCGCACCAAATTTTTGATGAACCAGCATGTTTCTCAATTCTGTTTTAGCTTCTTCTAAATCCTGAATAATCAAAACTCCTTTTCCAGCAGCTAAACCGTCTGCTTTTAAAACGTATGGTGGTTGTAATGTTTCTAAAAAGTCACATCCTTTTTCAACTGTTTCAGCCGTAAAACTGTCGTAAGCTGCAGTTGGAATGTTATGTTTCATTAAGAATTCTTTAGCGAATTCTTTACTTCCTTCTAATTGTGCCCCTAATTTAGATGGTCCAATAACCGGAATATGCTTTAAACTTTCGTCATTTTTGAAATAATCGTAAATACCTTTTACCAACGGATCTTCGGGTCCAACGACTACCATACCCACTTTTTCCTGTAGTACAAATGTTTTTATAGCATCAAAGTCGGTTGGAGACATTGCAACATTTGTGGCAATACCGGCAGTTCCGGCATTTCCCGGTGCAACAAAAAGTTTTTCGCAAAGCGGACTTTGAATCATTTTCCATGCAAATGCATGCTCTCTTCCGCCTGATCCCAATAGTAAAATTGTCATGTGTTGTTGTATTTAGTTGTGGTGCAAAAATAATTGCTTTTGAACGTAAAAAATAATTAAATCTTAAAAAGTTGTTGATTCATCACTGTTAGTAATTGGATAATATTATTTTTGATGAAAATTCAGTCTTCAAATGATTTCTCTTTTTGATCTTTCGCTTCAATTAAATGGTTTTCCGATAAAGAAAGCAAAGGCTGATTTAGATGCAATCACTCGTCTTTCTGAAAAGGAGTTTTTACAATTTCTTCAAAAACAAAAAGATGATATTGTTGGTTTTCACTTGCAAAACAATCCTTTTTATAACGAATTAGTTGGAAACAAAATTGTTCAAAAATGGGAAGATTTACCCGTTCTGAACAAGCAAAATTTGCAAAAGCCACTTGAACATAGACTTTCAAAAGGCTATACTTTAAAAAATGTCTATTGTAACAAAACGTCCGGATCCAGCGGGACTCCTTTTGTTTTTGCTAAAGATAAGTATACTCATGCCATGACCTGGGCTTCCAATAGTATGCGTTTTGGCTGGTTCGGAATCGATTTTAATCACTCTTATCAGGCTCGTTTTTACGGTATTCCGATGGATTTCGTTGGCTATCAAAAAGAACGCTTTAAAGATTATTTAGGGAACCGGTTCCGATTTCCTGTTTTTGATTTATCGGATGAAGTTTTGGAAAAATTTCTGCAGAAATTCAAAACAAAAAAATTCGATTACCTCAACGGTTATACCAGTTCTATTGTTTTGTTTGCTAAATTCTTAGAGAAAAAAAATAGTCTTTTAAAAGACATTTGCCCAACACTAAAGGCCTGTTTTGTGACTTCGGAAATGCTTTTTGAATCGGATAAAAAACTCTTAGAAAAACAATTCGGAATTCCGATTATCAATGAATATGGGGCTTCGGAACTGGATTTGATTGCTTTTGAAAATCCAAAAGGCGAATGGCAGGTAAACTCTGAAACACTTTTTATTGAAATTTTGGATGAACATAATCAGGTTTTACCTTATGGAAAAGAAGGCCGCATTGTGATTACTTCTTTATTTAACAAAGCAAATCCATTTATAAGATACGACATTGGCGACATTGGAATTTTAGATGAAAAAAGTACGCTTCAAAAACCGATTCTCAAAAAACTGGTTGGCAGAACCAATGATGTCGCGCTCTTACCAAGCGGGAAAAAATCACCCGGATTGACGTTTTATTATGTCACCAAAAGCATAATTGAAGACGATGGAAACGTAAAAGAGTTTATCATCAAACAAACCCAATTAGATACGTTTGAAATTGAATATATCAGTGAATATGAATTAGATACCCATCAGATTCAAAAAATAGAAGAGGCAATTTCTTTGTATTTAGAACCTAATTTAAATTTCCGTTTTATTCGAAAGACGGTTTTAGAAAGAACGAACCGTGGAAAACTAAAACAGTTTAAATCTTATTTATAAATAAAATCTTACATTTGTTTTTCAATTAAAAACTTATGGACGATCTATCTTTACTTCCGGAAGAAACAATTTCTAACAAAATATACTTCATTCGCAATCAAAAAATAATGCTTGATCGTGATCTTGCGATGCTCTATGGTGCTGAAACAAAGGTTTTAAAACAAGCTGTTAAAAGAAATTTATCTCGATTTCCAGAAGATTTTATGTTTGAACTTAATGAATCAGAGTTTAAAAATTGGAGGTCACAGTTTGTGACCTCCAATTCTGATAAGATGGGTTTACGTTATGCTCCAATGGCATTTACAGAACACGGAATTTTAATGCTTTCAAGCGTTTTGAAAAGCGATAAAGCAATCCAAACTAATATTCAAATTATGCGCATTTTCACAAAAGTGAGAGAATTGCTTTTAGATACCACAGAAATGAAAATTGATATTCTCCAAATTCAAAAGAAATTAGAAAATCACGATAAAAATATAGAATTGGTTTTTAGTTACTTAGATGAATTAACGGAGAAAAAGGAAAACGAAAGTGAAAGAATTAAAATTGGTTATAAAAAATAATATTCTTTAAGGTTACAAATTACAACCTCCGATCTTACTCTATTTATTCTTTATATATCGTGGTTTTATAACCAACTGCGTAAATAAAAATCTTGTCATCAACAAAAGAGAAAACACAAAGTTATGACCGTGAAATCTTCTGTAAACGCCAAAATTGTGTTTAATCAATTTGAATTTTGACGACGAAATAGAATCCTTTCTAATTCTATAAAAAGCTAAAGGTTCCGGTACAGGTTTCGTAGCTTTTATTTGTTTTAAAATTGTAAGCCATAAACGCCAATCTTGCCTTTTCTGAGAGGCTGGCAAGGTAATTTTTCCAAAATAAGTGGTATCGTAAATTGCCGTTAAATTACCGACATAATTGCAGTAAAATAATTGCTTATAAGTTAGCTTTAATGGTGCTTCTACTCTTCTGTTTAAATCGTTGCCTTCTTCGTCTATACAATCATAAAATGAAAAGGTAAAAGGCAAATTGTTTGCTTTTAAAAACCAGATTTGTTTTTCCAGCTTTTCCGGAAACCATAAGTCATCGGCATCGAGATAAGCAATATATTTTCCTGTCGCTTTTTCTAAGGCTACATTTCTCGCAAAACCATTTCCGGAGTTCTTCGCTAACTGAAAAAATTTTATTCTGTTGTCGTTTTGAGCAAATTCCGCAATAATAGCAACCGTTTGATCCGTTGAAGCATCATCAACCAAAATTGCTTCCCAGTTTTGATAACTTTGATTCTGAACTGATTCTAAAGTTGCTCTGATGAACTTTTCAGTATTATAGGTGGGTATTATAATCGATACTAATTCATTCATTTGACGACGACTATCGGAATTTATATTTTTTAATTAAAAAAAATCAGTCCGAATTCAATTAAGAAATCCGGACTGTATGAAGTGCATTATTTTATATAACTGGAGAAATCTTTGTGTTCTTCTTTAGAAAGTTCTTCCGGAGAAAGGGATCTGAAATAATCATACGTAATTTTCATTCCTTCCGAACGATTTACTTTTGCTTCCCAGCCCAATAGTTCTTTTGCTTTTGTGGTGTCTGGCTGACGTTGTAAGGGATCATTTATTGGTAATGGATGGTAGACTACCTTTTGATTGGTTCCTGTCAATTTAATGATTTCTTCTGCAAAATCCTTAATTGTGATTTCATCCGGATTTCCAATATTTACAGGATATACATAATCAGAATGCAGTAATCTGAAAATTCCTTCTACCTGATCATCCACATAACAAAACGAACGTGTTTGCATTCCATCTCCAAAAATCGTCAAATCTTCTCCGCGAAGTGCCTGTCCGATAAACGCAGGAATTACACGACCGTCATTGAGTCGCATTCTAGGTCCATACGTATTAAAAATACGCACAATTCTGGTTTCTACACCATGGAAAGTATGATATGCCATAGTGATCGACTCCTGAAAACGTTTCGCCTCGTCATAAACACCACGTGGTCCGATTGTATTTACGTTTCCGTAATATTCTTCTGTCTGAGGGTGAACCAACGGATCTCCGTAAACTTCTGAAGTTGATGCAATCAAAATCCTGGCTTTTTTTACTCGGGCTAAACCTAACAAATTATGTGTTCCCAACGAACCTACTTTTAAGGTCTGAATCGGAATTTTTAAATAGTCAATAGGGCTCGCCGGCGAAGCAAAATGTAGTATATAATCTAAATCACCCGGAATGTGAACAAATTTGGTAATATCGTGATGGTAAAATTCGAAATGCTCTAATTTGAATAAATGCTCAATATTTTTAAGATCTCCCGTAATCAGATTATCCATTCCAATAACATAATAGCCTTCTTTGATGAATCGATCGCACAAATGCGATCCTAAAAATCCTGCTGCCCCGGTGATAAGTATTCTTTTCATAGTAATTATTTATACATCGCAAATGTAACTTATTTGAAAATTATAAAAACTATTCTAAAAAAAAACTGTCTAAATTAATTTGGACAGTTTTATAAATTCTTTAAAAATTTATTATTCATTACTATTATACTAATGCAGAAAAAAGCTCTAAAGTATTTAGCCCAAAAGCTGATTATTCTCTTTTTGGATCAAAAGACTAACCTTAGCTTCTCAAAATAGTGCTTTTATCTCTATATTTTCTGTTCATCAGTATTATTAGCTAAACTAAACATACAGTAAATAACTATAAAGAAAATTATTCCTCTCTGTCTACTCAAAAAAGATTCGCTTAAAAATAAAACGATCATAGTTACAGAAAAAGAAATAAGTAGAAAATCTTTATTCCTGATCCCTTTTTTTATCGAAATAAACAACATACTGACAACGATTAAAAAACCAAGTATCCCGAGTTCTGAAAATATTTGAACATATTCATTATGAAAATTAAACTCTCCATAACTGGAGTGTAAATTATACTCTTTTACTTTTTCTCTTATTTTATTCTGCGAAGCATCTAATCCAAATCCTGTAAAAAAAATAGCATCCTCCTGAAGCATTTCTTTAAAAATTCTAATTTGAAAAACCCGAAAAGCTGCTCCCGGGAAAAAATCATTCTGTTGAAATTTATCCTGGTTCCAAGCTTGTTTCAAACTTATATTATAAATCGGTCCCTGATTTTCTTCAGTAGATTTCTTTAAGGAGCTATCAACAAATATTGTTTCAAACTCAATCATGAACCTGTCTCTGACTGGCTTAATTAAAAATATCGAACTTAAAAACACCGTAATTACCGTCGAGACTAATATCGTTTTTGTTTTTCTGGAAACTGCAGAAAAAAAGAAATAATAAATCATTATCATAACCAAATCGACAATAATAATATTCTTAGATGACAATAAGATTATAAAGACAATAAGAATTGCAAAACCAACTTTATCAACAAATAATTTATTCTTCTTAACCAGAAAAAAAAACATTCCTAAAGAAGCAAAAACAGCAACGTAAATTGCATTTAACTTTAGTGTGACTAGCTCGTGATAGAAAAAAACATTTGCGTTTCCTGATACCAAAAATTTTACAATCGCTTTTAAAAAATAAAAGACGGCAAAACCAACCATTGCAAAACTGAAGTAATTAAAAACCTTATTTACATGATTGCGATTTATTTTCGGCAATCCGCAAAAAGCTAACGGAATCAGTAAAAACAATACTTCTTTTTGCAACCCTCTAATTGTTAATTTACTGTCTAATGTCCAAATGAGCGACACAAGCATTACCCCATACAATAGTATTGGAAGTATTAGCGCTCCGGAAATTGAAAAATTTGCTTTTTTGAATTTGGAAAAAGATACAATTAAAAAAAGTATGCAAGTCAAGCTACCAATTATATATTCCATTGGAAGTGTAATCAGCATTGCTGTTAAAAAATAAACCAGCAAAGTCTTATTTTGCCACAATTCATCAATTTTATTGAAGACTTTTTTCGAATAAACTAAGGTATGATTCATTTATTTTTTCCCAATTAAACTCTTTAATTATAGTATCAAAGTTATCCTGAACAATTTGTTCATAATCCTTTCTTTTTACTGTTTCGATAATACATTTAACTTCAGTAGCATTCGAAAAGTAAAATGCATTTTCCTGTAAAATAGCGCGATTAAATTCATTGTTATGTGCCACAATTAATGTTTTAGCCGCCATTGCTTCCAGTAAAGAAGGGTTTGTTCCTCCAACTGAATGTCCATGAAAATAAATCGTGGAGAAATATCTCAAATTATCCAGATGCTCTTTGTTATAAATTCCTCCTGTAAAACGTATCTTTTGATTGTTAGAAAACTTCTTTTTGAGATATTTTCCAAAACCATTATCATTATTTCCTACAACCAATATTAATTTATTATTTTGACTATCAACAACTCCGTCCAAAATCATTTCAATATTATTTTCAGGCTCAAAACGTGCTATTAGCAAGTTGTAATTGTGTTTTTCAACATTATATTGTGAAAGCAAATCCTGTTGTGGATCTAAAAATACCTCAGCGCCATAAGCAATATAGACCGCTTCTTTATGGTATATCTCTTTTAAATATTGTTTAATTCCAAGCGAATCTGCAACCAAATGATCACTACTTTTGACTGCTTCTTTTTCAGCTATCTTTAGAAATTTTTGGGTTATTTTAGAGTATTTACTTCTCTTCCATTCCAATCCATCCATATTAGTAATGATAATTGATTTTTTTGGTAATAAAAAAGACCATATCGAACTGCTTGTGTACCCCAATTGTAGAATAACATCAAAATTTCTTTTTCTGGAATCCAGAATACAATTAAGGTCATAAATAAATTGTCCTGCGGTACCTATTTTATTTTCCGGATCGTATTGATGAATAATATTCACCCCTTTATAATACGTTTCCTGAAAAACATGAGTATGCGAATTGTAGACATAAACATCGTGCTTTTGTTGTGCTGCATAAACAGCAAAACACTCAGCAAACTGTTCAAACCCGCCATAATTATTTGGGATTCCTCTTGTTCCAAGTATGGCTATTCTCATTTAAATTATTTTAATCAGGCTTCAAAAATAATGAATTAAAAGTTCTTAAATAATTTAATTGATTATGAACAAATTAAATTTTAATTAACCAATAGGTTTGATTAAATTCCTACTTTTGTCTGAGAATAATTTATCTCAGCAGGTTATGATTAATTTTGAATATCTGGAAAAACATTTAGACGATTTGCGCTTACAATATCTAACTGCCAGCCCATTTCCGCATTTAATAATTGATGGCTTTTGTGAAGAAGAAAAATTAATAAAAGCGCATAAAAGCATTCCTGAACTCAATAATAAGAGCCGTGATTATTCTTTTGCAAATAATAAATTTGAAAAATCAAATTATAAGGAACTAGGACCTGAGTTACGTGATTTATATGACGACCTTTCGTCTGAACGATTCAATAAAATTATTTCATATATAACCTCAAAAACAATTTTTGTTGACCCAAAGAATCATGGTGGAGGATTACATCAAGGCAAGAAGAATAGTTTTTTAGACATGCACTTAGATTTTAATTATCATCCTTTAAACAAAAATTGGTATCGGGAATTAAATTTACTTTTGTATCTGAACAAAGACTGGAAACCTGAGTATAAGGGTGGCTTAAAAATAACCGATTTAAGAACCGGACAAGAAGCAGAACTCGATGTACCTTTTAATCGTTTAATTATTCAGCAATGTGCCCCTTATACACTTCATGGATATGATATGACCTATTTCCCTGAGGGATGTTTTAGAACGTCTGTTGCAACCTACGCCTATCAAATTCATGAAAGGCAAATTGAAAAACCACGAACTACAGATTGGTTTCCTAAGGATGATGCCTCGTTTTTAAAGAAACAATTTGCTAAAAATTATAATTTTTTAGTGAAAACAAAAAATAAATTATTTGGTAGCAACACTGCAAAAAATCAATAACTTGACTTTCAGATTAGCGATACTGTTTTATTAGTCGATATAAAACATCCGCTGATTTTTCCCAGTTGTATTTTTCTTTAATCTTCTGCGCCATTATTTCAAAATCTGAGCTTCGGTTTTCTTCTAAGATCTGGAGAAGTTTTTTATTAAATTCAATCTGATTATACGGGTCAAAATAAAATTCCTCAAAAAAACTAAAATCTGACATAGCGGTTTTATCCGAACAAATTGTTGGAATTTTAGCTGCCACTGATTCCAGTGGAGGGATTCCAAAACCTTCTGCTAAAGAAGGATAAACGGATACATTTGCTCCTCTAAGCAACAACAACATGGTCTGAAAATCGGTGTTTTCTAAGGTAACTACCTGCTCTTTTATTTCAGGACTCAATTTGTCATAAATTTCATTATACTCCTGAGCAACAATAGTATGGTTTCCTAAAAAAAGAAGTTGCTGTTTTTTATATAATTCTAAATCAACAAAAGCTTTTAAAACCATCTGTTGATTTTTTCTTGGCTCCCATCGGCTTACATAAATAATATATTCATTCAGAGCGAATTCTTTTCTGACTTTTGCTTTAATCAATTCTTTATCATACTCCTTAAAAAAAGCATCCTCAACAGCATTGGGTGTTATTTCGTAGTTAAATATCCCAAAATGTTGCTGGATTTGCTGTTTAGAATATTCAGAAACAGTTAGTCTAATATCGGCCAATTTAGCACTTTGTCTATATACAATTCTATTGACCATTCTGCTAAAAAACGGGAAGAAACCCGGAAAATCGATAAACAGTACGTCATGGGTTGTAACGATATATTTACACCTTTTAAGAGGGGAAACGATGTACTGAAAATGAGCAAAATCAATTTTATACTTTTTGATAATTTGGGGTATATCTACGAGTAACCTCAAATATTTATTGTGGTATGTATACTTTACATAGGTAACATTTGAATGATTCCCAAAAATAGACGCTAAGTGATCCGGTTTAGTACTGCCTAAAAAAAAATGAAGTTCCTGTTGTCTGATTAGCTCAGAATATAACCCTTTTAAATAGGTTCTTGTTCCTTGAAAGCCATCGTCAAAAACATGACAATCAACAAAAATACTGATGGTATTTTTACTACTCATTTTCTATGCCTTTTTGACGATTATTTTCCCTTATAATAACTTCTCTAAGCGCAATAAGAAACCCAATTATTATCGATTTATTGTCCAATTTTAAATACAATCCCAGGAAGACCCAGTTGGAAACGATAAGGAAAACACTGGTTCCAATTAATAAATAATTAATGGTTTGTACTGCCTCGATATCCGATCTTTTTTGTCTGTATAAAACGACCAAAAAAATAAGAAGCAAAAAAACACCCAATAGTCCCGATTTTAAAAACACGGTCATGTATCCGTTGTGCACAATAGGAATATACTGAACGTACTCATGATCATTTGTCCAAACTTTTCTGCCCAAGTTTAGGGTCGAACCTAAGCCTTCCCCGAAAAAAATAGCTCTGTTTCCCTTACTTGAAACCTGTTTTACGGCAATTATATTTTCAAACGATCTGTAATTATCGTTAAAATCTTTCCAGTCATCCTTGTCTATTCTTGTTTTAAAAGCTTCTACGGGAGCAATTTTTACTTTATATAAAAAAGCCTGTATCCCTTTCCCTTCTCTTTTTGGGTTAATGTAAACAATCGTCGTGTAACCTATAATTGCACCCAATGCAACAAATAAAATTACTTTTAAAGATCTCTTACTATAAATTAAATATCCTTTTAAGCCTATATATAAAATTATAAACTGAATCAAATTTGTTCGCGCCAGATACAAAAAGCTTGATAAACCTATTATTACCAGCAATATTCTTCTCTGATTTTTTGAAATTTCTACTTTCAGATTTTTATAAAAAATAAGAATAATTAGTACATAAATCTCATAATCACTAAAATACCCCCCGTGCTCCCGTAAAAGATTAACACTTAAAGTTCTAAATTCAAGTACCGTAAAAAATAACATTATCAAGTGCATCAAAGCAATTGCTAATCCGGTATACACTATAACCTTTAAAGCTAATTTACTACTAAATCTACAAAGCTGATACCCAACCAACAATCCTAAAATGGGTTTAACTAGGTAGGTAAAATCTCTAATGAATAAAAAAACGGTTGTCGCACTGAATAAAGTAGAAACCACTGCAACTGAAAGTATCGTAAGAAAAATAGCACTGTATTTAATAATAGTAACAGAATATTTTCTCTTAATAGTCATCAATAAAGTTAAAACCCAAACGGCAAAAGTGAGTTCGTAATTAGCAAACAAAGAGACTCCGATGCAGAGCAAAAATAAAATCTGATACGGAAAACTTTTATAAATGGTTAAATTCATCATTACTTGCTCAATCTTATTATTGGTTTTAAAACGATGCCATATAATACTATAATCAATATTTCAATGCTTATTGTTGCTATAAAAGCTCCTTGTAATCCAATGTTTTTTACTAATATGAAAAACACAAATAAGCTAAAAAAGGAGGATCCAATTGTAATGTTTATGTATTCCTTATTCCGGTCTAATGCAAAAAGTAATTGTTTTAAAGCCATAGAGATTGCCATAAATATTGGAATAATTAAACCAGTTTTGAAAAACAATGTCATCGATTCTAATTCATTTGAACGAATATTGAAATATAATAAAATTTGCTTTGTAGAAACAACTGCAATAATCAATAATGATAATACTAGTACGTAATTTAAACCATTATACTTAAACCACTGTGAAATTCCATTTTTCAAATTCTTATGAACCTGTAAACAAACATCTGCATAGATAAAATTGAAAAACATTTGCAAATAGGTTCTGAAAGTCATAATAATCTGATCTATGATTCTATACTGTCCTGCCATATTATTTCCTCCCACATAACTAATTATCATAATCGGCAGGTATTGATAAAAGGAAAGAAACAATTGTGAAAATGTTAGGGAAAAATCCTTTTTTAATAGCTCTAAAGCGTCCTTTGAAACATTTTTATAGAGTCGAAGATCATATTTTTTTATCAGACTAATTACCCCTATTAAACTCGCAATTATCAACCCCAATCCCAAAAACGCATTGGCATAAATATAATCACCCTTTTTATTGATAAAAATAAAAACACCGGCCACATAGATAATCTTAGAAGTAATATTAACAAAAGTAATCCATTTATAATTTTCTAAACCTTGAAAAACCCATGTAGGGTTAATGAATTGCCCAATAACATATGAAAAACTAAAGAAGAAAACCGCTTGTTCTTTATTAAAAAAGGGCACGAAACAGATCAGCAAAAAGGCGAGTAACAGTAATATTACTATCAAAAACAATTTCATTATATATACTGAAACTATTTTTCTTTTAATGATCTCACGATTGCTTCTGTTAATAGATATTTCTTTGGTTCCGTTAATATACGAACCGTAATCAACCAAAACATTTAATATTAAAGCAAAAGAAAACCCAACGCCAATCTTCCCTAGTCCTTCTTTTTCGCAAATAGCAACCAAATAAGGCATTACCAAAAGCGGACTAACAAGATTAAAGACCTGGCCAATTCCATAAATAATAAAATTTTTAATTCTATTATGCTGCAATACATTTAGATATTTTGATTTAAACAAAATGATATGATTTATTTACAAATTTACTATATGGTCACCTGTCTGTTCTAAAATAATATAAGTTCAACTTAACAAATCATTTTAGATCAAACCTAGATTACCTATTTCAAAAAAAAGAGCCACAAAATATGGCTCTCGAATAGTATGAAATGATCTTATTTTACAATTAATTGTATTTGATCATAAAGTGCTTTCTCCGAATAAAACAACGGATCATAAATTCCTTTTTGAGATTTGATGTTTTGCACAACTGAATTCTTTTTGTCAAGGATTTTAACGCAATCATTCGGAATAAAGTAGTTGAAAAATAGCGAGTCTTTGGCTTCAAAACTTTTGCTGAAATACTTCATCTTAAAATTTTTGACGGTAACTTCTTTTTGTGCTTCATTGGTACCAAAATCAATTCTGAGATAGTTAGGAATTACATCTTCCGGTAAATTAAAAACAATATCTTGTGGATTATCATTCGCTTTTACAGCTACCCAAACCGAATTTTCTTCCTTATAAGGAACATCATACTCGTCTTGACTGTAGTATAACTGAAAATTATCGTCCGTTTTGACTATTGCCGTTAAAGTTACTTGAAAATTATTTTTATTCGTTTCAACTTCAATCGGTTTAATTTCTTCTTTACTAACCTCTTTCTTGCAAGAAATAAAAGTTAATGCTAAAATCAAACTTGTAAAAATTAATTTTGTTCTCATTTTTTAAAATTTTGGGCTAAATTAGTTTTTTAAGACTTAAAAAAATAATGCTTTACATAAACTGATAACATGATCTTTATGCTATTATTCAGATAAAAAACATTAATTATTATTCTCTATAATCAACTTTTGTTTTCTATAAAAAGCTCTAAAAAAACTTAAGAAAATATAGCCAAAAACAAACACGAAAGGCAACAATAACTTCTTTTTTCCGTAAAATAAACCTGTTTTTTCAATATTTAATGTAGTACTTATATCTTTTATAATTTTGTCATAGCCTATTAATTCAAGCCTGTGATATCCCTGTTCTTTAACTAAATCTCCCTTCGTTTTAATAACGTCATTAAGCTGTGTATTCTCATTATAATAGACCAACTTGTCACTTTTCTGAGAACCATTCACATTTGTAGAAAATTCTTTTAATACATTATTAATTTGAGAAATGGTCGTATCATTTTGTATCATTTTCGCTTTTACATTAATCAAATTTGCCTCCTGAATTTTTTTAAAATACTCTGTTTTATTAAAAAAATTAAGAAGAGATTCCATTATTTCATTATCAATAACTACACTATCTGTAAACACCGAAATCTTATGGTATCGGTAGTTTTTACTTGTCAGATTATCCTCAATGGTTTTTTTAATATCTCCATTATCTGCCATTAACTTGATCAATTCAAAATTTTCAGGTTTATCTTCAATCAATTTATAAATATCCGCTATCGGTTCGATTTTAATATACTTAAATTTTTTAGGGTGCAGAATTCCAACTGTCCCCTTTAAAAAAAGGGTATCACCCTCTTTAATTTTAGAATCAATTAAATTCACTTTAGCATATAGATAATCTGTGCTCTCAAAATTTGGTGCAACAATAATTTGATGCTCATAGCTTTTTTGAGTTTTATCTAAAAACATTCCCAGACCAAAGCCAATTATAACCAAAGCCAAAACAACAATCTTGTTTTTTATAAAAAACTGAATTCCTCTAAAAATTGATGAATTAATCATTTGGAAAAAATCATTTATTTTTTTAGAAATCTGCAACAAATCAATTTCCTGATCTTCTTGGCTTTGAGGTACTTTTGTACTCATCTATAAGTTCTATTTTATGTTAAAAATTTGCTCTAAAATCTTAATCGTGATCAAATAAGTTGGTTTTACACCAGTCGTTCCAAGACCTCCTGAAGCTAAGGTGCTTCCTGTTTCTAATGGATTATCTGATGCATAATAAGCGTATCTCACTTTGATATCGTGTGGCACACTTTTTCTGATTTTTGATGCCGATTGTATTGCTTTTTGATAATAAGAACCTTCCATTTCAAGACCAATCACTCCCCAGGTCGATTCGTGAAAGAATTTTAACAAGTCTCTGTTCTGCAATGATGTCCCTAAAACAGTTACCATAGCACCTTCAAAAACGGCAATGTCATTTCCTTCAAACATGGCTCCTGTTAATTCATTTTCGAAGAAATAATTATCCGCTGTTCCTTCATTTATATGGGCAGTCGGAATCATGATATCTCCTTTTCCACCCTCTAAAATTCCGGCTTTCCCCATTATTGACACTGATTTTACTTCTAACAAAGTGTCTTTTTTGAACGGTTTTAAAAGTTCATCAATGGTTTCATACGCTTGTTCTCCAAAAGCATAATCCATTACAATGATAACCGGTTTTTCTTCCTCCAGTTTTGCTTTTGGAAAAGCTGTTTTTGTCCAGTCAATTTTTGCGGTATCAAAAATCTGAACGTCAATATTGGTTCCTGAGGTATCCAATAACGAAATCATTCCGTTTTTCAATGCCAGGTCTTCAACTCCTTTTCTGGTTTCTTTAGCACCTGATTTACTTAACTCTTCATAAATAAAGAAATCAGATTTGTCCTTGAATTTTGTTTTCAACAACGGAGTTGCAAAAATAGAATTCATTACACTGTGCATGTTGGCACTAATAACGTGTATTGGACGCTTCAACAGATTATTTGCTTTTAAAACTTCCTTAATATTTGTTGCCCAGATCTCTCCGTGAATATGGTGTCCTAAACGCTCTCGTAAAACCGGACTAAAGGTAATCGTACGTTTATTGTTGTCAATTACTTCTTCGATTGCTAGTTTTCCTAACCAATAAATAACATGTAAAAAACGATCCGGAACGTCATCTGAACCAAAAGCATCATAAATATCCAAAACCTCTTCGAAGGTTCTTCCTAAAATATTCGCAACATGCGAGATGGCTTTTTCCTTTTCTATTAAAGATAATTTTTTGGTTTGCATTACGGCTTGCTCCAATTTCATCCAATCGCGTGAAACTTCGCCTCCATCATCCAGTAAAACTCTGTTTTTTATTTTATGTGATTCAATGAAAATAAACGTCAAATGCGTAAGTATATCGTAAATATCTGAACGACCACGTGTGATTTCAACATTCATTTGCTCCTCATCAATGCGGTAACAGTTTCTTCTTCTTTTTGGAGGAACAATCGCTTGAAAATGAGATTTAGAATACCCTTCATCTGAGGTTAAATTAATAAATCGGCATTGTTCAATTCCAATTGGAAGACGTTCTATTACGTACAAAAGTCCATTTAATTCTACTTTTTCTTCAGCAATGTTTCCATAAATTTCCGGACGAAGCGCCAATAAAGATTCACGTAAACTATCCCCTGAGACTCCCATTGGTTTGTAAAAACCACGGTTGAACAAATGACGCATGGTAATGTACATTTTTTCTATCGCTGCTGATGATTCCTGTGCTCTTGATCTTGATATGTGTTTTGTCTCTTTCATTTTATTTAATTTTCAAACTTATAAATAATAAGCTGTATTTCTATTTTAAATTATCCGCTATATCCCTATTATTTGATAGTCGTGGAATTTTATTTTGTCCGCCTAATTTTCCCTGTGATTTCATATAGTCCTGAAATCCGTTTTTCGAAACTTTTGTCACCACTACTTTTCGCAAAACATTCCCGGTAATCAGATCATCGTAATAAATGTTTTGCTTTCGCATTGCGTTATCAATTGCTTCTTCAAAGACTTCCATACTTTCCGGCTCTGTTTCAAACTCTACAAACCATTCGTGATACGGTAATCCGCTTGACGGTATGATTTGTGGTGCAACTGTAAATTCGTTAATTACGACTTTTGTTCCTTCTGTCGCCTCTTTCATTGCATTTTCTACTTCGTTGGCGATAACATGTTCTCCAAAAGCAGAAATATAATGTTTGATTCGGCCTGAAACGATCACGCGATGCGGAAACAAGGTAGTAAACTGAACGGTATCTCCAATATTATATCGCCAAAGTCCTGCATTTGTAGAAATGATCAATGCATAGTTTACTCCAATTTCTACTTCGCCAACTGTATAACTTTTTGGGTTACTTTCGAAGAATTCATCTGCTTTGATAAACTCGTAAAAAATTCCCGAGTTCAGTAACAAAAGCATTCCTTTAATTTTTTGAGAATCCTGATAGGCAAAAAACCCTTCAGAGGCCGGAAACAACTCAATGCTGTCTACTTTTCTGCCAATCATATTTTCAAACTTGGCCCGATACGGTTCGTAATTAACCCCTCCGTAAATAAACAAATTAAAATTTTTGAATAACTCTCCTATTTTTTTTCCACCGCTTTTTTCCTGCAAACGCTCAAAATACATTTGAACCCAAGATGGAATTCCCGAAATAATGGTCATGTCCTGTTCAATTGTTTCTTCAACAATAGCATTTACTTTGGTATCCCAATCTTCGATGCAGTTGGTTTCCCAGGATGGCATTCGGTTTTTTTGCAAATATTTCGGTACAAAATGTGCTCCAATTCCAGATAATCTGCCAAATTTAATTCCGTATTTCTCTACTAAAATAGGGCTTCCCTGCAGAAAAATCATTTTTCCGTCAACAAAATCTGCATTTCCACTTTCGTAGATATAGTGCAAAATCGCATTTCGGGAAGCTTCAATATGATACGGCATTGATTCTTTGGTCAGCGGAATGTATTTTGCTCCGGAAGTTGTTCCCGAAGTTTTTGCAAAATAAAGAGGCTTTCCTTTCCACAATATGTCCTTTTCGCCCATTCTAACCTTATCAATGTACGGTTTTAAATCTTCATAATCCCGAATTGGAACTCTTTTCTTGAAATCGTGAACAGACTTTATTTTATCAAAATGATGATCAACGCCAAACTGAGTTTCTTTAGCACTTTGAATTAACTGCTTAAAAACTTCTTGCTGGGTTTCGACCGGTTTATTGGCCCAGGCAAATGTTTGATAGTATATTTTACTGGCAAATAATTTTGCCGCTACAGCTTTAATAGACATCCTTTATGATATTATTTCTTCTCTTTTTTATTTTTATCTCCTATTTTTCCGTTGGACTCCTTCTCTGCCTTATTTACTTCTTCCCTTAATTTAAGCTCTTCTTCTGTAACTTTCATATTTACTTCAGCTGCTTCATCTGTTTCTGCGAGAATGGAATCTTTATTGAATTTTGCATACTCCAATTCACCCCTCAGCACTTTCTGAACTCCTTTTATATAAGCCTCATTTTTCTTTAAGGCTCTTTCTAAAGAATCTGATTTTATGGCTAACTCCGTGGCATTTCGTTTCAATTCAGAAGAAGAATATCCCGGAATAAACTCGCGCAGTGGTGTAAATGCAATGATGAAAGTAGTAATTAAAATCAAAAAAATACCGCCTAAGGAGAAAACAACAAACACATTCATCAAGGTCAGTTTCAACGAAAACTGCTCTTCGAAAGTATCTTCATTCAAAATAATTAACCGGTTTTTGATGAATAATTTTTTTCTGAAATTGAATTTCTTCCTGGCCATTATCGTTATTTATTGCGAGCAAATATAAGAATTAATCATCTTTCTGATACCTGCCAAAATTAAGGGAATGTTCGTAAATTACTATTTTATGGAATATTTAACGCCTATTAAGATAAAAAATTACGAGCAAAATCATTTCCCGTATGCTAATTCTATATACCTTTGCCTAAAATTAGATACAAATTTGCTTCGGCATTAAATATACAATCATGGGAAGATTAGGTCTTACAGAAATCCTCGTAATAGTAGGTATTGTGATATTACTTTTTGGAGGTAAAAAAATTCCAGAATTAATGAAAGGTTTAGGAAGCGGAATTAAGGAATTTAAAAATGCTGCCAAAGACGATCAATCTGCTCCTGCTGCCAAAAAAGAAGAGGAAGAAACAAAACAATAGTTTTTTTAAACGTATTAAAAATCCCAAGCTACACTGTAGTCTTGGGATTTTTTTTATCTCAAAAACTCCAATAAATTTGGAATTTCAAAATTGGATTTTTTTTAAAGTACCATCGTCAATTGGATCCTTTTTCTGTCCTCATCAACCTCCGTTACTTTCACATCAACATGTTGGTGTAGTTTTACCACTTCGTTTACATCGCTCACGAAACCGGCTTTTAGCTGCGAAATGTGAACCAATCCGCTTTCTTTAATTCCGATATCAACAAAACAGCCAAAATTGGTAATGTTATTCACAATTCCCGGTAAAATCATTCCGGTTCTAACATCTTTGATTGATTTTACATTGGCATCAAATTCAAAAACCTTTGCAGACTTTCTAGGGTCTAATCCGGGCTTTTCAAGCTCTTTTATGATGTCTTTTAACGTTAGTAAACCAATTTCAGATGTAATATAGTTTTCGGCCTTAATTAGGGCTGTTTTCTCTTTGTTGGCAATTAAGTCGTTTACGGAAAGTTTCAGATCTTTTGCCATTTTCTCTACCACCGGATAAGCTTCCGGGTGCACAGCCGAATTGTCTAACGGATTTTTTGCATTCGAAATTCGGATAAATGCCGCTCCTTGCTGATACGCTTTCTCGCCTAAGCGAGGCACTTTTTTTAACTGTTTTCTATCTTCGAAAGGGCCGTTTTCTGAACGGTATTGCACGATATTTTCGGCCAGCTTCTCTCCTATTCCACTCACATAGCTTAGTAAATGTTTACTTGCCGTATTGATATTGATCCCCACCGAGTTCACACAACGAATTACCGTATTGTCTAATTCTTCTTTAAGTTTCGTTTGGTCAACATCATGTTGGTATTGTCCTACTCCAATTGCTTTTGGGTCGATTTTTACCAATTCTGCCAAAGGATCAGAAAGTCTTCGCCCGATAGAAACCGAACCACGAACAGTAACATCATAATTTGGAAATTCTTCACGCGCAATTTTTGAAGCCGAATATACTGATGCTCCTGCCTCAGAAACAATAAAAACCTGCAACGGTTTGTCAAACGCAATTTTTTTAATAAAAAACTCTGTTTCTCTTGAAGCCGTTCCGTTTCCGATTGAAATGGCATCAATCTGATACGCATTTACCATCGAACGGATTTTCTTAATTGCCATGGTTTCCTCATTTTGAGGGGCATGCGGGTAAATGGTTTCGTTGTACAACAAATCACCTCGTTCGTCCAGACAAACTACTTTACAACCACTTCTAAAACCCGGATCTATCGCCAGAATTCTTTTTTCACCTAAAGGCGGTGCTAGTAACAACTGTCCTAAATTATTGGCAAAAACCTGAATAGAATTAGCATCGGCTTTGGCTTTGGCTTCCTGGAGGGTTTCATTTCCAATTGCCGGATTTAACAAGCGTTTATAACTGTCTTCAATCGCCAATTGTAAATGTGCTGTGGTGCTATTTTGTTTTTTGATCACAATCTCGTCTATTATATCATAGGCTTCATCAAGATCCACTTCGATTTTCATTTTAACAAAACCTTCATTTTCTGCACGAAGCATTGCTAATAATCGGTGTGAAGGCGCTTTGGTTAAGGGTTCGTCCCAGTCAAAATACTGACTGAATTTCTTGGCATTTTCATCTTCCTCCTTCTTTTTTACCACTTTTGTAGCGATCGTTGCTTTGCGCTGATATAACCTTCTAAGTTGTTTACGAACATAAATATTCTCATTAATCCACTCTGCAACAATATCACGAGCGCCTTGCATTGCAGCTTCTTCATTAATAACATTATCATTAAGATATTGCGTCGAAATAAAATCAACGTCAACATCATTTTGTGACATTATAATTTTGGCCAATGGCTCTAAACCGAATTCACGGGCCACATCTGCTTTTGTTTTTTTCTTCTTTTTAAAAGGCAGATAAAAATCTTCTATCTCCTGTAAATCAAAACTTTGTTCAATTTTTTGCTTCAATTCCGGCGTAAGCGCTTTTTGTTCTTCTATAGATTTTAAAACTGCTTCTTTGCGTTTTACAATCGTATCATACTCTTTCTGAAGCTTCGCAATTTGTTCAATCACCACTTCATCCAGATTTCCCGTAGTATCTTTTCGGTAACGGGAGATAAACGGAATCGTACAATCTTCGTCTAATAATTTTACCGTGTTTTGAATGTTGATCGCTGCTGTTTGAACAGACTTGGCAATGAATTGAATATTAGTCATTATTTATTGTTTTAAAAAAGATATAAAAACTGCGAGATTTTATGATAATCTCGTAATTTTTATAATTTATAAGATTTTAAAATTTTATTAAACTGTTTCGCTTTTATAAAATTGTGTTTTATTTTGTTCACTTGTATTTTTTCGAGAAAACCTAAACTTTCAAGATTGTTAAGATCTGATCTGGCGGTAAAATTTGATATTCCAAACCTGTTTTCCATTTCTTTACTACTTAAAACTCGATCCGAATCTTCATTTAAAATTTTTAAAATTTGAGCCTGACGATCATTTACGTTCGGTATTTTAACAAATTTTGCTGCCTGAATCACTTCCTTTTGTTTTCTGCTAATATACTCTTTCAAAGCAATAAAAGCTTTTTCCATTGTTTTTATGTGATACGTAATAAAATAAGTAAGATCGTTTTGATCTATTTCTGAATATAAAAAAGCTTTCTCATATTGAGTTTTTGTATCTTTTATAATTGTTGAAATAGTTAAATACTCTGTAAGCCAGTACCCTTTTTTAAGCATATACCAATAAAATAAGGCGCGTGCTGTTCTTCCGTTTCCATCAGTAAATGGATGTATCCAGCCGATCATAAAATGAATAATAATACCTTTAATTATTGGATGAATAAATGTTTTTTGTTCTTCATTAAAAAAGACACATAAATCATTCATTATTAGTTCAATTTCTTCCTTTTTTGGAGGTATATGAACTATTTCACTATTAGAATAATTTACAACATAAATATCATTATTCTCTCTGAATTTCCCCTCCTCTTCAATGGAATCTAAAGTATTATTAGCTATTAGCCTATGAATAAAAAGAAGTTTTTCCGGCGTTAAATCATCATTTTTATGCTGAACAATATACTTCATTGTAGCATAATTGTTCATAATCATCTGCTCTGATTTATTTTTTGGCTTCCGTTCTTTTTGGATCATCTCCTTGGCAGCTTTTCGGGTGGTATTTGCACCTTCCATTTGGCTACTGGAAATAGCTTCTTCCATTATTGAACTTATCAAGAACTTATTCTTATCCGTTTCTGTTATACCTACATTACTCCCTAAATTACCTCCGATATTTAAATCAAAATGATGCAAAAGTCTTAGAATATAATCCGTAACATTAAAATTAAACTGATAGGTTCCAAACAGAATATTTTGTTTATTGAACGATCTGGATAATTTAACAGCATTCCAATACTGTTCAGGTTCAATTGATTTGGTTTTATATTTTACTTTATCCCAATACAAATAGTCATCATTAATCTCCTTCAATTCACCTGATAATGTAAGTTGCTTAAGCAAATCGATAGTGCTAGTGTCATATTTCGATATGGGTGCATGCTCTAACATAAAACTATTTTTATACTAAATTAGTAAAAAATGCGAGATTCAAGACAAATCTCGCATTTTTTACTAATTTTATTCTTTTTTTTAAAATCAAAATCACACCTGAATATTCCTTTCACTAAATGATATCTTTGTTTCTAATTTTAGTCCCATGAAATTTTTATTACTCTATTTTTTAATTGTAAACAGCCTCACTTTTCTCATTGCTGGATATGATAAATACCTGGCAATCAAAAATAAACGCAGAATTTCCGAAAATACATTGTTTACAATGGCCTTAATTGGCGGCTCAGTCGGATTATTATTGGCTATGCTACTGTTTAGACATAAAACGAGTAAAACGTCTTTTATTGTAAAGTTTTTGATAATTATATTGCTTCAAATTTTAGCACTCTTTCTTAAACTAACTAACAAAATCTAAATAATTAGTATTCAAATTTTTAGATAATTATAGTTTATTTACCCGTTTTTGTACTGAAACTTATTTCTTTGGTCTCAAAACTACTGATGCTTTTGTAAAATCTGAAGCTGCATTAACAACCATTCTATAATCTTGATATAATTCTTTTGGATAATTAATTGAATTATAGATTTCAAAAACCTCAACTATTAATTGGTTTCCTTCTATTTTAGCAATAGATTTAAAAGAACAATTTTTACTTGCGCCCCCTTCCATTTTTTTATCTATTATCAAGTCCTTAAAACTCTCTACTTCGTAACCATTTGGAATATCAAAAATTATTTTATGCCTAAAAGTTTTGGCACAACCTAGATCAACATCCCATTTTCTATCCGTTTCTTGGTATAAATTAATATGGCTACCGATTATTTTTCCAAGATTAACCAAAACTAGATTACCAGCATTTTCAATTAAAGACTCCTCAGCTTCGGCCTTAACTTTTACAACATAAGGTGTATTGATATAATTATACTTAAATTCTTGATTTTCGAAGCTGTAAGTAGTTATTTTTAAATTAAATTTATCCCCAAATGTTTTCGTCTTAATTGCTTCAACGAGTTCTTTTTCGTCTTTATTTTCTTTAAGATATTTTATCCAATTTCTATACATTTGTCCATCATACCCGCTGCTTGAATATGTTTTTTCTATTGTTGCAGTAGTCAGATCTTCTGAGAGCGAAACCGTACTTTGTGATTCGTTTACAGTATATTCAGCGGGAGCTATTGGAAAAGTAATTCTGGAAATTATATTTCCTTTTTGAGCTGGATTATAAGATACTCCTTTTGATCCTTGTATTTCATACATTGGATAACCATAACTTAAATATTTCTCATAAGGAGATAAAAATTTCCTTGTCTCCGGAATATAATACATAAACTCATGTGACAATGGCAAGACAAACCTTTCTCCTTCTACTTCACCTAAAAATCTGGACATACCAACAACAACTTCGTATTGGATTTTTGATTCTTTTAATACAAATCCATACAATTCAAAAAGATCACTTGACTTCAATTTTTGTTTTCCATCGTTCAAATTCGTTATCTTTTTGGCTGTTTCTCCTCTCCAAACAAAATCAAAATTCTCTTTTATATAATTATCTATTGTAATTAACTTTTCTTCCGTTGATAGACTATTAATATTCAATTTTTCTATAAAATCACGAGCTTGATTTTTTTTGAAATATTGAAAAAATGGCTTCTTATAATAAGTAGGTAAAAAATAATTCCACCTATATGTATCTACCGGTGGTGTAGAAACCATATAAATTAATTTTATTAAATTCTTTACATTTCGCGCATTTGCCTCCTCTTTATATGGAGGAATATTTGAAGCTTTTGCAATGGTTTTGCCATTAAAATTGCTCATTTCAAATTCTGATGAAGCGAAAGTGTTGAACGTTACTCCATCTTTTGTAGTGATAAACTCAGCTAATAAAACGGGAATATCTTTTTGAAAAATTTCAACTCCATACGAAGATGGACTTTCTTTTACAATAAAATAATACTCTAAAATATCTCCAGCTTCGACACCTTCAAAAACAATCGATTTTACTTTATCGATCTCAGTTTCAATAATTTTATCCTCAGGTAATATTTTTATATCTCCATTAGGTTTTATAACACGTGCATGAAAATCCCTAACATCTCTGATATACCCATTATCTTGAGCTTTAATCTTATTGTATTTATTAATTTCCTCCGCTTTATTAATTTTTATTGCAGTGTGGTTCATTGCAAAAGTAGCAAAGGCATAATATCCTACTCGCGTATGTATCCAACGTTTATCAAAAAGAACTACTGCTGGTTGATTTTTATACTCTTCCGGAATTTCATTAAAAATAGGTTTTTCATCCCATGCGTAATTTTTTATTTCTTGCGAATAACTGTGAACAGAAAAAAATAAGACAAGAATTAAGGTAATTTTTTTTATCATTTTGAAAGAATTATAGATTGATTGTATTGTTTAATTACTGCTTTTATAAAAGAATTCCATAACACAAAATCTTTAGTTTCTAGCAATAATTTTTTATGTTCAACCCTTTGTGTTACATTGATTGTGTTTTTCTGTACTTTGTATTGAATAGCAAAACTTCCTAAATCATTTTCTGTTTTTACACTTTCCGGCAAAAATTCAACTTTATAGTTTGAAGGTAATTCATACTCATATTGGATTTCGTATACATAAGTAAAACTATTTTCTATTGAAAGTTTTCTATTTTCTACATCTATTAAACTTTCTTTTAAAGGAAAAACTAATACCGGTTTTAATAATAATTTACCATTAACATCTTTTACTCCGTCTTCTAATTTTAATTTAAAATTTACTTTTGAAGGAAGTTCTTGATAATCATTCTTTTGTAATTCCTTTATTTCTAATTGTATTTTTTGATTATAAGCTGTAACCGTATTTTTCCAAATTTCATTTCCTTTTTGATTGTACGCTGAAAGATTATTTAATAATTCACTTTTTTTAAGTCCTGAAATTGTTGCACTTACATCTCCTAAAATATGATTACTTTCGATATTCAATTTCATAAAAATTGCCACTTTATTCTTATCGGATTCGACTTGCGGAACAATCTCTAATTTAAAATCATTTTCCGTTTTACCACCTATTAAAGCTTCTTTTCCTTGTATAAAAGGAGACGGAAATGTAAAAGGGCAAAATTTATCTGTTGCATCCAAAAAATAACTTTTACCATCAATAACAACATTCGTTATCATGTGATTATCTACCAAAGGAGTTGGAACTTCGGCATAGGTGTAAGGTTTCCCGCGGGTTCCGATCCAGGTAATATTAGAATCTAAATTTGCATATCGCAGCATTTGATTCAAAATATTGGCCATGTCCTTACAATCACCATATAATTTTTGATAAACAGCTCCGGCATCTCTGGGAATAAAACCTTCCATTCCATCTTCAAAAGCAACATAATGCATATTTTGTTGCACCCATTGATAAATTGCTTTAGCTTTCTCAAAATCAGTTTTTTTATCTTTTATTATATCTAATGTTTTGTTTTTTAAAACTGTTTGATCTGTTTTATTAATATCTTTTAAAAGTGAAAAATACCATTCATATAATCTTTCCGGTGTGCCTAATAGTTCCTTTTTATTACCTTCATAAGTATAACTTTTGATGTAGTAAATAACGTGTGGCATAAAATATAGTAAACTTGGCATGTTTTCTTCCTTTTTAAACTCCGGAATATCTTTTGCCTCCCAAGTGTAAACATCAAAGCCATCTTTTTTTGTTTTGGTAAAAACAATTTTGTCTTGGTAATTCCCAAAAACTTTATACCCAATTTCTATACTGGGCGCACATTTAATTTGAAATTTTGAAGCTTCTGTTTTTATTGAATGTTGAAATTGAAAAAAGGATAACAAACGAGGTTGTTTAATTTTACTTTTATAAGAGAATTCAATTATCGAGTTGTCTTCTACTTTTGGAAGTACAAAATATTTGAATTGACTATCGCTCTTATAAATATTTTCAATTTTTGTATCATATGTTTGAACAGATGAAGAATTTAAATCTGTTCTTTTTTGAGTTTCTACAACAAAAGTAGATCCTTTAATATCTGAAATCTCATTAAAACTATCAAATGGAATTCGAATCGAATATTCTTCTGTATTTTTACTTTTCGAAACTACTCTACTTTCATATACAAAAGATTCAATTTCTAAACCATTATCAGAATTAATAACAATGGTTTCGCTTGCCAAATTTATTTT
The DNA here is from genome assembly GCF_001027725.1 of Flavobacterium sp. ABG. Classification (NCBI taxonomy): domain Bacteria; kingdom Pseudomonadati; phylum Bacteroidota; class Flavobacteriia; order Flavobacteriales; family Flavobacteriaceae; genus Flavobacterium; species Flavobacterium sp. ABG. The sequence continues at coordinate 46,331 of NZ_LEKS01000004.1, read as the reverse complement.
AGACTTTTCCTGAGAAAACAATTGAAAGGAAAACAGGAATATTGTAATGTATTTTTTCATTTTTTTTATAAGATATTCTTTAAAATGACTACTATTTGAAATAACTTTTTTCAATAATAACCGCAGAAAATTTTTCTTAAACTATAAAATCTTAAGAATTTTCTACTTTTCTATATTTTAGATTGAATACTGATTAGTAACTTTTCTCCTCTATACTTTTAGCAACAGTATTAGAAGAGAAATTCAACCAATAAATTTATATTCAATTTTTTGAGGGCAAAATAGCGCACAATTTCATCATAAAGACAAAGCCACAATTATTAATGTTAAAACACTAACAAAAGCGGCTATCAATTTATCTATTTTATAACCAAATGTTTATTTTCTGTAATTGTGGTTTTAAACATACCACAAAATATATTAGCAACTTATTTTATCCACTCTATTTTGGTGTCTTCCACCTTCAAATGCTGTAGTTAAAAACGTTTCAACTATTTCTACAGCCTGAGGAATAGAAGTAAAACGTGCCGGAATACTAACAATGTTAGCATCATTATGTAAACGGGTTAAATAAGCAATTTCTTTAGTCCAGCAAAGACCAGCTCTTACTTTTGGGTGTTTGTTTGCTGTCATTGCTATTCCGTTTCCACTGCCGCAAATTACAATTCCGAAGTCGGCTTTTCCCTCAGATACATCAGTGGCCACCGGATGTCCAAAATCAGGATAATCAACAGAATCCTCAGAATCAGTTCCATAATTGGTTACTTCATATCCTTTTGCTTTCAACATCGCAACAATTGCTTTTTTATACTCTGGTCCTGCGTGATCGTTTCCTATCGAGATTTTCATTTTTAAATACTATTAAGTTGTGTGGCACAAATTTAACCAAAGAATTTTGAAGTAAATCTATTTCAAAAGAAAAGTTCAACACGGATTACACTAATTTTCACCTATTCCTCTTTTTAAAATTACTGGAATAGACATTTTATGAAATTCGGGAAAACTAGCGTGATTAGTGGCTGAAATAACTATTTAATTTTCAATATCTTAACGTTATTAACAATTATTAATATCTATATAAATCACTGATAATCAATATATAAATGGTGCACTTTTATTATAAACTAACTTAAAACGTAAAATTCAACACCGATTACACTAATTTTCACTAATTCCTCTTTTTAAAATTGCAGGAATGGGCATTTTATGAAATTAGTGAATGAAATAACTATTTAATTTTCAATACCTTAACGTTATTAACAATTATTAATACCCATATAAATCACTGATAATCAAGATATAAATGGTGCACTTTTATTATAAACTAACTTAAAACCTAAAGCTCAACACGGATTACACTAATTTTCACTAATTCCTCTTTTTAAAATTATAGGAATGGGCATTTTACGAAATTCGGGAATGAAATAACTATTTAATTTTCAATACATTAAGGTTATTAACAATTATTAATATCCATATAAATCACTGATAATCAAGATACAAATAGCGCATTTTTAATATAAACTAGCTTAAAACGCAAAGCTGAACACGAATTCCACCAATTTTCACTGATTTTTCTTTTTAAAAATTACCTAAATAGGTATTTGATAAACACTTTTTTCCAATTAGTGAAAATTAGTGCAATTAGTGGCAAAAAAACACTAAATAACTATCTGATTTTAAATCAATTAACGTTATTAACAATTGCTAACATCTATATAAAACACTGATAATCAATATATAATTAGTGTATTTTATTCTAAACCATATCCTATTATTACCTATATCTAACTCATTGATACTAAAGATAACAAACCCTAAATTAAATAACTTAAAAATATAAAGTTAGCCACGAATTATACCAATATTCACTAATATTTCTTTTAAAACTACAGAAATACACAGGTTATCAACATTTTTTTTCAATTTGCGGTAATTCATGTAATTCGTGGCAAAAAAAAAACTAAATAACTACCTAATATTAAATACGTTAACGTTATTAACAATTATCAACATCTGTATAAATTACTGATTATCAATATATCAGTAGTATATTTTATTTTAAGCCAATTTTAAAAGAAAAGTTTGCATCGAATTACACCAATTTTCACCAATTTTTCATGCAAAATTTATAGAAATAGCCACTTTATAAACACTTTTTTCAATCCGTGGAAGTTATTGCAATTCGTTGCGAAAAAACATCTAATACAACTGCCTTAATTTCAAAATGTTAACGTTATTAACAATTTTAGTATCTCCATAAGAAGCTGATTATCAATTAAGAATAAACAATGTTTTTGTTAAAATTTTAGAATGTTAATACTGAAACCTAATTCATTGATATTCAGTTAACCTTAAATTAACATTATCTGTTAATAACTAAAGATAGAAAATTAGAAGTTTTTTTTGGTCGTGTCAAAAAAAAACCTAATCCAAAACCGGAATGAAATAACCTAATAAAGTTTCATGAATTTTTAGAAAAGTTATCAAGATCAAAAATACCATTTTCAACAAAAATCGACATATGAACTTATCTACAAAATCAATTCATTTTAGGTTGTCAACCGTTGTTAATTAAAATTCAAAAAGTCTTAAAAACTAATCCTTTAACAAAATATAAGTATGTTGATAACTCTAGATAACTAAGAGAAACTTCATTTCAATACTTTTAAAAATAAAATTATTGTACCTATTAACACGCTATAATAACAACCAAAATTTAATTAAATTTAAAATTTCTTTTTTGTTGTATTTAATATATGTTGACAACTTTGAAAGTTTAAAAAGAAAAAAACTGAATTTGAGTTTTCAGATTGATTTGTAATTGAAATTGATTTTTGAAATTGTAAATTGTTTCAAACGATTTTCAAAGGATTGTTGAGATTGTCCAGGATTTCCTGAACTTGTTCGAAATCGTTGGGATGTACTTTGAGTTTGATTCCACCCAGCGCTGCAGAGTAGAAAGGAACCACAGATAAAGTGATTTCATTTTCAAAAAAATAAGGAATTCCTTCTTGCTCCAGTAAGTGTTTGAGAATTACCGTTTCGTGCTCGAAATTGAATATGGCAATCGTTTTAAAGGTTTCCATAAAAGGTCTTTTTGTAAAGATACGAAAGTTATATTTTTAATAATTCTATTTGTTAAAATCTGTTATCTGATATCTTATTTGTAATTTTAAACCTTATAAGAAAAGATATATGAGTAAGAAAATTAGAAAGCCGATAAAAAATGAGAAAGATTTCTCCAGTAAGATAGTAAAGATTTTATCGCAAAGCCCGAATAAAGCATTTAATTACAAACAGATAGGAGCAAAGTTAGAACTTGATGATACCAAAAGCAGAAACCAGATTATTAAAGATTTAAAGATTCTGGCTGCTTCAAAAAAAATTATAGAATCTGAACCCGGTAAATATTTAGTAAAAGCAGAAAGTCAGGATTACTACGAAGGAACAATTGATATGACAAGCCGTAAAACAGCTTATTTCATTTGCCCTGATTTTACAGAAGATGTTTTTATTCCAACGAATAATTTGAATCGTGCCCTGGATAAAGACAAAGTTAAAGTATACGTTTACAACCGAAGAAAAGGTAAAAGACCTGAAGGTGAGGTAATTGAAGTTGTAGAAAGAAATAAAACTGATTTTGTCGGAGTTATTGACATTCAGGCCAATTTTGCCTTCGTTTCTACAGCAAATCCTAAAATGTATACCGATATTTTTATTCCAAAAGATAAAATAGGCGAAGCCGAAAATGGTGACGTTGTTTTGGTTACCATTGAAGATTGGCCAAAAAGAGCCGACAGTCCGTTTGGATCTGTGGTTCGTGTTTTAGGAAAACCAGGAGAACACAATACAGAGATTCATGCTATTTTAGCAGAATACGGTTTGCCGGCAGATTTTCCGGTAGAAGTAGAGGTTTATGCCCAAAAGATAGACACTACTATTCAGGAAGCTGAAATTGCAAAACGTCGTGATATGCGTGATACGCTTACGTTTACGATAGATCCAAAAGATGCAAAAGATTTTGATGATGCCTTGTCTTTCAAAAAGTTAGAGAATGGAAATTATGAAATCGGAATCCATATTGCCGATGTTTCCTATTATCTGGAAGAAGGAACAATTTTAGATGATGAAGCCTATCAACGTGCTACTTCGGTTTATTTAGTAGACAGAGTAGTGCCAATGCTTCCAGAAGTTTTGTCTAATTTTGCCTGTTCGCTACGTCCGAATGAAGAAAAATATACATTCTCTGCTGTTTTTGAAGTTTCAGAAAATGCACAAGTTATCAACCAATGGTTTGGAAGAACTGTAATTTATTCTGATCAACGTTTTGCTTACGAAGAAGCACAATATATCATTGAAACAAAAGATCATACGATCCCGGTTGATATTTCAATTACCGGAAGTTCGTATTTAGTTTCAGATGAAATTGTTCAGGCTACTTTAAAATTAGATGAATTAGCTAAGATTTTAAGAAGAAAAAGAATGGCCAATGGTGCCATTTCGTTTGATAAAGTAGAAGTAAAATTCAATTTAGACGAACAAGGTGAACCGGAAGGTGTTTATTTCAAAGTTTCAAAAGATGCCAATCATCTGATTGAAGAATTCATGCTTTTAGCCAACCGAAAAGTGGCTGAATACATTGGAAAACAAAAGAAAACATTTGTTTACAGAATTCACGATGAGCCAAATGAAGACAAACTAATTGCCATGCAATCGGTTATTGCGAAGTTTGGTTACAAGATTGATTTTAGAAACAAAGGAGATATTTCGAAATCACTGAATGCTTTGATGGAAGAAGTAAACGGTAAAAAAGAGCAGAATTTAATTGATACTCTTGCCATTAGAAGTATGAGTAAAGCCAAATATTCGACAGAGAATATTGGACATTATGGTCTGGCTTTTGATTATTACAGTCACTTTACTTCGCCAATTCGTCGTTATCCGGACGTTATGGTGCATCGTTTACTGCAGTATTATTTAGACAAAGGAGCTTCTGTAGACGAAGAGGTGTATGAAACAAAATGTCTGCATTGCTCGAATATGGAAAGTTTAGCGACTAATGCGGAACGTGATAGTATCAAATACATGCAGGTGAAATACATGCAGGACCATCAGGACGAAGAGTTTTTGGGTGTTATTTCAGGTGTTACGGAATGGGGAATTTATGTTGAAATCGTTTCTAACAAATGTGAAGGAATGGTTAGAATTCGCGAAATAAAAGACGATTATTATACTTTTGATGAAAAGCAGTATGCCTTAGTTGGTGCGACTTCAAACAGTATTTTACAATTAGGAGATGAAATTTACGTTAAAGTAAAAAATGCAGATTTAGTTAAGAAACAATTGGATTTTCATTTTTTAAGAAGAGCTGAATAGTTGTTAAATTAAAAGAAAAGGAACATGAAAAAATTAATTATAGGTGCTGCGATATTGGTAGCACAATTGTCTTTTGGACAAGTAACCAAAGAGTTAGGAGATTTTGATTCTGTAAAAGTTTTTGATAAGCTAAGTGTAAAACTGGTGCCGTCTTCAGAAAATAAAATTGTTATAAAAGGGACTCGTGAAGCAGAAGTTGAAGTAGTTAACAAAAAGGGATTATTAAAATTAAGAATGCCTTTCCCTAAATTGTTATCCGGTAATGATTTGGATATTACGCTATATTATAAACATCTTGAGCTAATAGATGTTAATGAAGGCGCAACTGTAGACGGAAAAGAGGCTATAAAAGCTACTGTTTTTAAAGTTAGTGCACAAGAAGGCGGAAAAATCAATGTAGCATTAGAGGTAGATAAACTAAATGTAAGTTCTGTTTCCGGTGGTGAAATCACTTTATCAGGTAAAGCAGCGAATCAGGATGCAAGTTTGGGAGCAGGAGGATATCTTCTGGCAAGTAAATTAAGTACCTCTCAAACGAAAGTAAGCGTTTCTGCGGGAGGAAAAGCAGATGTGAATGCTTCTACCCTTGTAGATGCTAAAGTAAGCGCAGGAGGCTCTATTTACATTTATGGAAAACCAAAACAAATCAATCAGAAAACGGTTTTCGGAGGAAAAATTGAAGAAGTAAAGTAAATTAATTGTATTTGAATGATAAATGATATTTTAGCTGGACTGCCGTGGGGACTTTTTCTGAGTTTTATGGTAGGTCCAGTATTTTTTATACTGCTGGAAACCAGTATTACAAAGGGATTTAGAGCTGCAATAGTTTTTGATTTCGGAGTAGTATTAGGTGATATTTTTTTTATAGCTATTGCTTATTTAGGGAGTTATCGACTCATTCAGAGTTTAAAAGATAAACCGGCTCTTTTTATTTTCGGCGGAATTATAATGCTGGCGTACGGTATTATCTCCTTTGTAAAACTAAAGAAAGAAGAAAAGATTAATGACGAAGAAATTGATCGCGATATTATAAAAAGAAATTATGCCAGTTTGTTTGTAAAAGGTTTTTTATTGAACGTTATCAACATTGGTGTCCTTGGTTTTTGGTTGGCTGTTATTATTTCTGTCGGACCAAAATTACAAATGCAGACTCCGAGAATGATGACTTTCTTTACCTCAGTTATCATTACTTATTTGGCAGTTGATTGTATTAAAATATTATTAGCCAAGCAATTAAAGTCTAAAATGACACCGACTAATATCTTAAAAATCAAAAAGGTAATTAGCATCGTTTTAATGGTTTTCGGATTAGTTTTAATCGTACAAGGCTGGTTTCCTAAAGAAAAAGAAATGGTAAAAAATGCCTTTGAAAAGATTGAAAATAAGTAGTTTAGCATTTAGATAAAAATATAAAACCTCTCCATTTGAGAGGTTTTTTTATGTTTTATAAGAACTACACCTAACAGGTTTTTAAAACCTGTTAGGTGTAATTAATAATATCTTTTAGATTCTAATCTAAATTTGTAGTTAGTTTATATTTTCCTGGTTTCGTAATAATTTTCCAGAACGATAAATCCATTTTGAATTATATCTCTCATTGCATTATCTTTTTCCTCAGCATCTTTATCATCGATATAATTAACAGCGAAAGACATATTTATAAAACGATCACTTAAAGGATAAGTAACATGTAAGCTTAGTTTTTTTTCTTTTTTAAGTTTAATTGTCCTGATAAAGACGTTTGTTTCGTCAGATTTAACAATCGATTTATTGATTTCTCCCGGTACAGATTGTTTATTTTCAAATAATGCCTTAATAAGCTCATTAGTATCTCCTGAATACTTTTTATCAATTAAAACCGAAACAAAGGGGACACCTTTAGAGATATAACTACCATCTTTTTGCAACACGTATGGAGTTATTTTATCTTTGTTTTGAAGGATATAGACTTTAGTTTTTCCTAATTTTAGAATAGTTGCAGGTTGGTTATTACTTAACAAAGTGTCTCGGGCTATGTTTTGAGCAGATGCAAAACTTGAAAATAGAATTATAAACAGTAGCTTTCTCATATTTATGTTTTTTAAATAAAAATAGGGAATAATACCTATTAAATGTAATTCGCTTTAACATAATTTATTAAATAGAAAAAGGTAGTATAATTTTTGTACCTAAGAGATTTTTAAACCTGTCAGGTGCAACGTATTGATTGTTTTTTCTCCTTCATCAAAAGAAAAAACGGAACGTTTAAGCTTTGCAACTTTACAACCTTTACAGTATTTTAGGAGATTGGAATTTGGAATTTTAAAAAATTGGGATTTAAGAAAATTTTTAGCATAAAAAAAACCTTCAAATTGCTTTGAAGGTTTTTGAGGCATCGTCCGGATTCGAACCGGAGTAGGAGCTTTTGCAGAGCCCAGCCTAGCCGCTCGGCCACGACGCCGTACTTGAACGGATGGCAAAAGTAACTAAAATCTTTAAATTTCAAAAGTTTAAAGAGAAGAATTTTAAAAAAATACGCCTTTTTTAAAAAGGATTACTTTCTCTTTTCCGTCATTTTTATGGTAACCGTCTCAACATCACCACCAATAGGAGGATTTATTTTAGATACCCAAACGGTAGTTTTTTCTATAGATTTTATCTCTTCCAGAACACGAAGTACGATTCTTTTAGCCACATGCTCTAATAAATGCGAACGAATAGCCATTTCTTCGGTTACAATTTTGTTCAAATGGACATAATCTACCGTGTCAGCTAATTGATCTGTAGCTGCTGATTGCTGTAAATTAGCTTTAATTTTTAGATCGACAGTGTAATCAGATCCAATTTTTCCTTCTTCAATTAAACACCCATGGTACGAAAAAGTACGGATGTTTTTTAATTTTATAACTCCCATTTTGTCTTTGTTTCAAGTTTTAAGTTTCAGGTTTACTGTGACTAAAATAACTTTAAACCTGAAACCTGAAACCTTTTTTTTATCTTTGCTAAAATTACTATAAAATAATGGCATCAGAAGAGAAATCACTCAATTTTATTGAACAAATCATAGAAGAAGATCTGAAATCAGGTCTGTCAAATAACAAACTTCATTTTCGTTTTCCACCCGAACCAAACGGTTATTTACATATCGGACATGCAAGTTCTATTGCATTAAATTTTGGTTTAGGACTTGATTATCAGTCGCCTGTAAACTTACGTTTTGACGATACTAATCCGGAAAAAGAAGAGCAGGAATTTGTTGATGCAATTAAAAAAGATGTTGAATGGCTAGGGTATACCTGGTCAGAAGAACGTTATGCTTCAGATTATTTTCAACAATTGTATGATTGGGCTGTTTTATTAATTAAAAATAATAAAGCCTATGTTGATAGTCAGTCTTCTGAAGATATGGCCATTCAAAAAGGAACACCTTCAACTGAAGGGGTAGACGGTCCGTATAGAAATCGTTCTGTTGAAGAAAATTTAGATTTATTCGAAAGAATGAAAAATGGTGAATTTGAGGCCGGAACTCATATTCTTCGTGCAAAAATAGACATGAAATCGACAAACATGTTGATGCGTGATCCTATTATGTACCGAATTTTGCATAAAGAACACCATAGAACAGGAGATACCTGGAAAATCTATCCAATGTACGATTGGGCACACGGACAAAGTGATTATTTAGAACAAATTTCACACTCGTTTTGTACGCTTGAATTCTTGCCTCACCGTGAATTATACGATTGGTTTTTAGATCAGATTTTAGATGAAAATAAATTACGTCCAAAGCAAAGAGAATTTGCCAGACGTAATCTTTCGCATACTGTTGTAAGTAAAAGAAAGTTACAGCAATTAGTTAAAGAACAACATGTTAATGGTTGGGATGATCCTAGAATGTCAACTATTTCAGGCTTAAGAAGAAGAGGATATACTGCTGCTTCTTTACGTCATTTTGCTAATACTATTGGTATTGCAAAACGAGATAATTTGATTAGTGTATCGGTTTTAGAATTTTGTATTCGTGAAGATTTGAACAAAATTGCACCTCGTGTAATGGCCGTTTTAGATCCTGTAAAATTGGTTATTACAAATTATCCGGAAGGAAAAGAAGAGTGGTTAGAAGCCGAAAACAATCAGGAAGATGAAAGTGCTGGTTTCAGAAAAGTACCTTTTTCACGCGAATTGTTTATAGAAAGAGAAGACTTTTTAGAAGAAGCTCCGGCTAAATATTTCCGTTTGACTTTAGGAAAAGAAGTACGTCTTAAAAATGCGTATATCATTAAAGGGGAGAGTGTTATAAAAGATACTGAAGGTAATATTACCGAAATTCATGTAACTTATGATACGGATTCCTTAAGTGGAAGTGGGACAGAAGCAAGCCAAAGAAAAGTATCCGGTACCTTACATTGGGTTTCTATTGCTCATGCCGTTAAAGCAGAAGTTCGTTTGTACGATCGTTTGTTTACAGATGAAGCTCCGGATGGTTATAAAGACAAGAATTTCTTGGATTTTGTGAACCCAAATTCATTAGAAATTGTGACAGGTTTTGTAGAACCAAGTTTGGCTTCAGCACAAAATGAAGACAAATTTCAGTTTCAACGTTTAGGTTATTTTACGGTTGATAAAGACTCAACTGCTTCAAAATTAGTATTTAACAAGACGGTTGGATTGAAAGATGCCTGGGAAGAAAAAGGTAAAAAAGAAGAAAACAGTATTAATAATTCTTTGAAAGATATCAATAAATATTTCAAAGTTGAAACAAAAGCGGAACGTATTGCAATTGAAAGTGCAATAGGGGAGAGCATAAAAAATGTTAGTAGTTTCTCTTTATTGCAAAATTCTTTAAAGAAAAATAGCAATAATAATAAGAGTTCGTTGTTATTTGCTCAGTTTATTTTGAAATATTCAAGTTTGAAATCTTCTGATTTTGAAGAAGAAGAAATCAAAAAATTATATACAATGTCTTTAAGAAGTGAATCGACTTATGTAAGATCAAAAGCACTTTTAAATTTAAGAGATTTGGAAAATGAAGCTTTCAAAAATCAGTTTGAAGATGACATTTTGAAATTATATTCAAATCCGCCGAAAAATGCTTCTGAGAGAGAAATTGAAATTCTTGGAGAAATGGTAAAGAAATAATATCAAGATTATTTATTAAAAGCGCTTTTAAAAGCGCTTTTTTTTATTATATAGTTTATCTATTGAAAATTATAGTTTAATAATTTTTATAGATTTAAAACAACCTTCATAAATTGATTTTAAGACGTTTTTTAGTTTCTGCCGACTCATTAATCATCTTTTAAAAAATAATTAAATAAAGAGCTTTATTTTAATTTTAGCGTCTGTTTTACCTTGCTTTTAGGGTTATCAACATTAGATTGTTTATAAAGTTGATAATTATAGTCATTTTGTAGTTTTTTGCCACTCGAAGAATGGATTAAGTTTTAAAAAGAGACTTTTGGACTTTAGTATAAATTTTATTGATAATTTGTTTTGTAATTGTATGTTTTAATTATTATATATTTTATCTATTATAAAGTTAATATTTATAATTATTACATATTAAAAGTGACTTTCATAAATGTTTTTTAAGACATCTTTTTATTTCTTGCGACTACTAAATAGTATTTCGAAAAACCTTTAAAGTAGAAGCCTTATTTTAAGTTTACCTTTTTTTGCCTTCATTTTTGGGTTGTGAGGTACTGAATCTTCTATAAAATTTAAAACGCAATTTATTTTGTAGATTTTGATCGGGAAAAAAATAAAATTGAACTAAATGGGTTTTTAGACTAATCATCAATTATTCTGATAGTTATTTTATTATTTAGCTTATTTGTTTATTATTGATTTTAAGTATTAATATTTAAATTTTAATAGTTATTTGTAATTAAAAACGGCTTTCATAAATGTATTTTAAGACGTTTTTTTATTTCCTCCGACTCCTAATTCCTCTTTTTTAAAATCATTAAAAAGAGAGCTTTATTTTAATTTTAGCCTTATTTTTGCTTGAATTTTTGGTTTATTAACACCAAATTGTTTATAAAGTTGAGAATACAATTGGTTTCCTATTTTTAGAGACATTTGTCATTTTGAAGTGTGTAAATTTCTGTAAAAAGAGAAACGCTAAGTTTTAATCAACTTTAGTTATGATAAAATTAATTGAGTAAGTATTCTATAATCATTTATAAAAACTATTGAATTTTAAATTTTAATAGTTGTTTATAATTAAAATTGACCTTCATAAAACTATCGTAAGCTGTTTTTTATTTTCTTTTATACCAATAGGTGTATTTTAAATTATTGTTGATTTGGGTGCTTTATTTAAGTTTTTATCTTCGTTTTTCTTAGTTTAACGGGTTATTAACATAGAATTGTTTATAAAGTTGGTATTTTTACGATCATACCAGAAGTCAGTAGTGATTTTTTAAAAATTCATGATCTCGTATTAAGATGTTAAAGAGAGTTTCGCTGGAATCAAAAAAGCAATTTTTGTTTTAGTGTGTACTCTAAATTGATTTCTTAAAATAATAATTTTATGATCTAATTCTTATTGTGTGCCAATTTTGATGCTGTTTTGTCTATAAAACATTTTTCAAATTGGTTTCATAATTTTCGAAATTTCATAACATTGATTATGCGATAGTTTTAACTTTTAAATTTCGTTCTGATTTTTAGTTTTAATTTTAAATCTAAATTTATGAAAACACTATATTTTACATTAGCCGTATTATTTGCCAATGTGGCAATTTCTCAAACACATCAAATTACAAAACACAATGGAGAACAATTGGATGTTAATTTCATTAAAAGTGAAAATGATTTAATTTATTATGCTTTAAACGGAAGTGCTGAAGAAATGAAAATTAGCAAATATGCAGTTTCTCAAGTTACCAACAAACAGACCAATCAAACTCAAAAAGTTTCAGATAGGGTAGAAGTAGTTTCGAAATCTGATTACAATAAGGTTCAGGTTTTGTCTGAGGATAAAACGGTTGGTTTAAAAAAAGTGGCAAACTTTGAAGGAGTTTCTGTTAAGACAAAAGGAGAGGGACCATTGGGACAGCAAAAGCAAACTGCGATGTTGATTAAAACAAAGTCAGCTTTAAAGGGTTATCCGTTTGTAAGTATTGTCGAGAAAGATAATGGGAAATACGAAGCAGTTGCTTATGTGTATTAATTAGTTTGTTAATTTTTTGTAAACATCTTTTAATCAATATTTTGTAATTATAAAAAAGAGTATCTTTATTAATCACTTAAATCTAATAATATGTCTAATAAATCAAATACAATCGCCGCAATTTTGGCCGGTGCCGCAGTAGGAGCCGCAGTAGGAATTTTATTTGCTCCGGATAAAGGATCTAAAACACGAGCAAAACTTAAAGAAGGTTTAGATGATGCAACACATAATTTGAAGGATTCAATAGGAGCAAGTTCTGAAGTGTTACGTGAAAAATTTGCACATGCAAAAAAGAATCTTGACGGAACATACGATGATTTACTTTCGAATATGAGTTACAAAACAGAAGAAGTAATTTCATTTTTAGAATCTAAGCTTGCGGATTTGAAAGCGCAAAACGCCAAACTTCAAAAGTAAATTTCTAAGTCAGGCACAAAACGAATTTTTTAATAGATTGCATTTCCAGTTTATTTGGTTACTTTTAATATGGAAATGGCAATTTTTAAAGTGCGTTTTGTGCTTTATTATTTAACTAAAAATCAAATTATGGCTTTTGAAGAATTAAAAGAACATACCGAAAATATGCAAGATCAGGCTAAAGAGTATTTAGACAGTCACTTAGCATATTACAAACTTTGGGGTTTTAAAGTAGCCATGAAGTCTACCACACTAATTTTTAAGTTTACTTTAATTTTATTGTGTTTTGCTATGGTTTTGTTATTTGGTTCTGTTGCAGCAGCGTTTGCTTTTAGCAACATGTTTGGGAGTTATACCTTAGGATTTTTAACAGTAGGAGGGATGTATTTGGTGGCAACTATTTTACTTTTCTTTATCAAAGATAAGTTTGTTGAAGGACCAATTTTGGAGAAATTTTCAGAAATCTTTTTTAATGATTAATTATGGAAACAAAAAAATACGCTTCATACGCTGAAATTGAAAGAGAGTTAGAAATACTGAAACTTCAAAAAGACATTAATTATCAGAAATTAGTTTTAAGTTTTCAGAAAACTAAGGAGACGATAACACCACAGAATATTGTTAATGGCTTTTTGTCCTCGTACAAAGAGTACTTTTCAAATTCCTATGTGAGTATTTTACAGTCTATTTTGCCCTATATTATCGGGTGGTTTATCAATAAAAAAAGAGGCAATTAAGCCTCTTTTTTGTTTTTATGATTATTTTTCTTCCGGTGTTATATCATCTTCATAACCCGATTGTGGCTGAATTGGTTTCGGTTTTTCAATTTTTTTATTGTTTTTCTTCATCATTTCACCAACTTGATTAGAAGCAGTAAACGAGGCAACCATATTATTTAGCATATCACTTCCAGCTTGCGGAGAGTTTGGAAGAAGTATTAAATTAGAATTGGCATCAGCTCCAATGGCTTGTAACGTATCATAATGTTGTGTCACTACAATCAGGGCTGAAGCTTCTTGAGAATTAATTCCAACATTGTTTAAAACTTCAACACTTTCTACTAAACCTCTTGCAATTTCACGACGTTGATCTGCAATACCTTGACCTTGCAAACGTTTACTTTCTGCTTCGGCTTTTGCTTTGGCAACAATTCTGATTCTTGAACTTTCTGCTTCAAACTCAGCAGCAGTTTTTTCTCTATCGGCCGCATTAATTCTGTTCATTGCATTTTTTACCTGGATATCCGGATCAATATCAGTCACCAAAGTATTGATAATATCGTACCCATAAGTAGTCATCGCTTCATTCAATTCTCTTTTTACTGCAATCGCAATATCATCTTTTCTTTCAAAAACATCATCCAGTTTTAGTTTAGGAACTTCAGCACGAACCACATCAAATACATAAGCAGTAATCTGATCGTGTGGATATTCCAGTTTATAAAAAGCATCATATACTTTTTCCTGGATCACTTTAAACTGAACCGAAACTTTCATTTTGATAAAAACGTTGTCTTTAGTTTTGGTTTCAATGATAACATCTAACTGTTGAATTTTAAGATTGACACGTCCTGCTAATCGGTCAACTATCGGGATTTTCAATTGTAATCCTGAATTTCTAACGCTCAAGAATTTTCCAAATCTTTCAATAACTACTGAAGATTGTTGTTTCACAGTAAAAAAGGAAGACATTAAAATAAAGAACGCAAATACTAAAATGATAATAAATGGTGTGAACATAATGAGATTGATTTAGTTTTTATTAATTCTTAAAATTACGAATTATATTAAGGAGTTTGCTTATTATTTACTTTTGGGGTGAATTTTTCTGTTAAATTGTGTTATACTTTTGCCTCATAATTTAATTAAAAATGCAATTTATGAAAAAGATACTTTTGAGTATTGCCTTATTATCTTCTGTTTATTTATCAGCTCAGACTGTGATTGTTAATGAAAAGTTTGAGGATGATAACGAACCAGTTAGTTTTCAATACCTTCCAAATTCTAAGAAATTTGTTGTTTATAAAGGTTTTGGTATAACTATGACACTTTCTTATATAACTACTAATGCTTTAAGTTTTGATATTGAAGGAAAAAAAACAGTTTTGTTTGAGAAGGAGAAGTTAGTTAGTCCTACATTTTCTGTTACAGAGAATACTTATAAGGCTTACGACGCTACTAAATTTTCAATGAAAGCAAATTATAAATTTTTCCAAAATAATGGAGTTCAAATTGTAAATCACGATGCGCTTGAAGATTTAAATTCTAATTTTTTTGGAAGATACGACTATAATAATGTTTTGTGTGCCGTAACAATGAGATGGCCGAATGTACCTTTTAATGCTTCTTTTAATGATGTTTATGATTTAGGTTTTACTAATCAAAAGCAAAAAGACAAAGTTGATTTTGAAAAGGATGATATTTATCTGGAGACGGTTGAAATTAAGAATAATGCGAGAAAGAGAATGAAGTTAGATAAACCTGATTTAGCTCTTTTAAAAGGAGACGCATTTGCAAAAGCGGAACTGAAAACATCTTTTAACAGTAAATTAAACGGGAATGAAAACTTTGATATAATCACCAAATCTGTTTCATCTGATTTTCAAACTACCATTGTATATAAAACAACTTATAGTTTTGATGGTAAAAAAATTAAAGAGTTACCTTTTACTTTAAATCTTAAAGATAAATTTTTTGTAACATCAGATAATCAGGGTGGTCCTAAGGATATTAATTCTACACCAGCTATGCCGGGAAGTAGTTTTAGTACTGTTAATGTAACTTTAGGTACAATGTCTATTAATCATTATTTTGAAGATAGAACAACCGGAGATATTTATTTTTATGGAATTTATAGTGATAAAGCGACAAAAAAGATAGATGCAGGCTGTAATCCTAAAGGATTTTATGTGTTTAAGTTCGATAAAGAGGGTAGGAAAGTATGGGAATCTATCAATGCGATTGAAGGTAAAGATTTTTTTGAGAGAGTACATGAAAGTGCGAAATTGCAAGTAAATTTATTAGAATATAATAAAAATTTAGCTTTTTCTGTATCTGTAAATTCTTTTACTGAATTCTCTAATGCAGCTATAGTTGATAAAGCGACTGGATCTATTTCGAAAGTTAGCTTTGTGGAGTATAACAATAATACAAGTAATCTAAGAAGTAAAGCTTTTGTTAATAACAGTTATGTTAGCGATGATTTTAAAAATAAAGTTTTTTCGCAAATAACTTTTGTTGCCATGATTGTAAATCCTAATATCGTTACTTATTTAAAGAGTGTATCAAAGGAAGGTAAGAAATTGTATTATGAAACTGTTTTTTCTGATCAGGGTATTTGGTTAATACAGACTGATAATAAAGAAACTTATAAAGTTTTATTATTTAAAGACTAAAAAAAAGCTCCCAATTTGGGAGCTTTTTTGTTTTTATAAAGTAGCAATTGCTTTCTGAATTCTCGAAATAGTTTCTTCTTTTCCGATGATTTCTACAATGTCAAATAGGTGAGGACCTTTAAGCGCTCCAACCAAACTCAGTCGGAAAGGTTGCATTACTTTACCCATTCCAATTTCGTTTTTTGTCAACCAATCTTTTACAATTGTTTCTATATTCGCAGAAGTAAAATCAGTAATATTTTCTAAAACGGAGATCAGTTCCTGCATCAAAGCCGGTGTTTCTTCCTTCCAGTTTTTGCTTGCTTTCTCATCATAAGAAGTTGGTGCCTGGAAAAAGAAATCAGTAAGATCCCAAAATTCAGAAACAAAATGAGCGCGTTCTTTAATAAGAGACACAATACGTGTTGTCAGTTCGAGCGAAGTCGAGAACCCTTTTTCTTCCAAAATAGGAGTAAAGTCTTTGGCTAAATCTGCATCATTTTGTTTGATTAAATGCTGGTGATTGAACCATTTGTTTTTCTCAGGATCAAATTTTGCTCCTGATTTGTGCACTCTGTTTAAGTCAAAAGCATCTACTAGTTCCTCCAATGAAAATAATTCTTTATCCGTTCCGTCATTCCAACCTAATAAAGCAAGGAAATTGATAACAGCTTCCGGGAAAAAACCTTTCTCTCTGTAACCGGAAGATATACCTTCTTCAGTTTTCCATTCTAACGGAAACACAGGGAATCCTAATTTATCACCATCTCTTTTAGATAATTTTCCATTACCAACTGGTTTTAATATCAAAGGTAAATGAGCAAATTCCGGAGCATCCCATCCAAAAGCTCTGTATAATAAAACGTGAAGAGGCATAGACGGCAACCATTCTTCACCACGAATTACATGTGAAGTTTCCATCAAATGATCATCCACAATATTAGCTAAGTGGTAGGTTGGCATTCCGTCACTTTTAAACAAAACTTTATCGTCAAGAAGATTCGTTTCAAACTTTACATCTCCACGAATGATGTCTTTCAAATGTAAAGTTTCATCAACCGGAGTTTTAAAACGGATCACATAATGTTCTCCATTTGCGATTCTTTTAGCAACTTCATCGGCAGAAATTACAAGCGATGTATCTAACTTTTCACGATTGTGATGGTTGTAAATAAATGTTTTTCCATCTGCTTCATGTTCTTTTCTTAAAGCATCAAGTGCTTCGGGAGTATCAAAAGCATAATAAGCCCAACCCGAATTGATCAGTTGATCGGCATATTCTTGATAGATTGCTTTACGATCACTTTGTCTGTACGGACCAAATTTTTCATTTTTCCCAACGGTTTCTTCAGGAGCAATTCCCAACCATTCTAATGCTTCCATTATATAAGCTTCAGCACCGGGAACAAAACGAGTTTGATCAGTATCTTCAATTCTCAGGTAAAAAACACCATTGTTTTTTTTGGCAAATAAATAATTAAATAGGGCAGTACGAACACCACCAATATGTAATGGCCCTGTTGGACTTGGTGCAAAACGCACACGAACTTGCTTTGACATTTGTTTAAAATTTTGATGCAAAGATACAATATTAGTTAAAATCCAAATTTTTTAAAATTCCAAATTCCAAATCACTATAGCAGTTGGAATTTGGAATTTATTTTTTGGAAATTGAATTGCTATAATTAGTACTTTTATAGGTTATAAGTAAAACAGATTCATTTTGAAAACAACGTCTGCCATATATCTAAAGCTAGAAGCCTTTATTAAAAAATATTATACCAATGAACTCATAAAAGGAATGCTTCTTTTTACCGGTTTTGGACTTTTGTATTTTTTGATTACCCTTTTTATTGAGTATTTCCTTTGGTTAAAACCATTGGGAAGAACTCTTTTGTTTTGGCTTTTTATAGGAGTGGAAGTTTTCCTTTTGTTTCGTTTTATTTTGTTTCCAATTTTTAAGTTATTCAAACTTCAAAAAGGAATTGATTACAATCAGGCTTCTGCTATTATTGGAAATCATTTTACAGAAGTAAGTGATAAACTGACGAACTTTTTACAATTGTCAGCCTCTGAAAATTCAGCAGAAAGTTCAGAATTAATGCTGGCTTCAATAGAGCAAAAAGCAAATTCATTGCAACCAATTCCATTTGGAAATGCAATCAATTTTAATTCGAATAAAAAGTATTTGCCATTGGCATTGATTCCAATTTTGCTTTTTGCAGTGTTTTATATTTCAGGGAACAGCACGATTATTTCTCAAAGTTTAAATAGGGTAGTCCATTTTAATGCTACTTTTTTACCTCCTGCACCTTTCAAATTTGTGGTGTTAAATCAGAATTTGCAAACAGAACAAAACAAAGATTTTGTTGTAAAAATGGAATCTCTTGGAAAGATCGTTCCGGAGAATGTTATGATTCATATTGGTGATGAAAGTTATTTTATGGAATCTTCAGAACCAGGAAAGTTTGAATTTAAAATCGAGAAACCGATAGAGAATGTTACTTTTTCATTTGAAGGGAATTCAGTTTCATCTAATGAATATGAATTGAAAGTAATCACAGTTCCATCGATTGCCAATTTCGAAATGGTTTTAAACTTCCCATTGTACTTAAAGAAAAAGTCAGAAACCATTCAGGGAACAGGAAATGCTATTGTACCGGAAGGAACTTTAGTGACTTGGAAAATGAAAACTCAGGCTACGGAAGAGATCGTCTGGAAGGATGAAAAATCAGTTTTTAAGTTCAATAAAGCCGAAAATGAGTTTAAATTGAGTAAAAACATAGGTCAAAATACAGAATATCAAATTCTTACCTCCAATAATAAGGTCAAAAACTACGAAAAACTCGATTATCAGCTTTCTGTTATCAAAGATCAGCATCCAACGATCACTGTTGCACAGGCACCGGACAGTTTGAAGTTAGACAAAAATTATGTTTTAGGAAGACTTGGGGATGACTATGGTTTATCTAAATTACAGATTGTTTATTACGAACGCAATAAACCACAGACTGCCAAACGTGGAACTATTCCGGTAAAGCAAGCTGTTTTTGATCAATTCGTTTTTTCGTTTCCAAGTAATTTAGCAGTTGAAGAAGGTGTATCGTATGAATACTATTTTGAAATTTTTGACAATGACGCGCCTCATAATTTTAAGAGTACAAAGTCTTCTGTGTTTTCAGATCGAGTGGCTACTACTGATGAAGTGCAAGACTTAGAATTACAACAGCAAAATCAAAACATTAATAGTTTAGAGAAATCTTTAAAGAATCAAACCAAACAGTTTTCTGAAATGGATAAGATTCAGAATACCGGAAAAGAGAAAGATAATTTAGAATTTAAAGATCAGCAAAAGATAAATGAGTTTCTGAAACGCCAGAAGCAACAAGATGAATTGATGAAGCAGTTTGCAGAGAAGATGAACAAGAATCTGGATAAATTCAAAGAAGATAAAAAGGATAAAACTGCAGAAGATTTGCAAAAGCGTTTAGAGAATGCAGATAAAGATTTAGAAAAAAATCAAAAGTTATTAGACGAATTGAAGAACTTAAACGACAAATTAAACAACGAAGAGTTGTTTGACAAGATGGAAAAGTTCAAACAAATCAGTAAAAACCAATCGAGAAACTTAGAGCAATTGGTCGAACTTACAAAGCGTTTTTATGTTTCAAAGAAAGCCGAACAAGTGGCAGATAAATTAGACAAGCTTGCTGAGAAAGAAGAAAAGCTTTCTAATAAAGAAAAAGAAAATACTTCCGATAAACAAGAAGAAATTAATAAAGCATTCGAGAAAATTCAAGACGATTTAAAGGACTTAAAAGAAGAAAATAAATCATTAAAAACTCCTTTAGAAATTCCTTCAGATGCTTCAAAAGAAAAAGACGTAAAAGAAGATTTGAATAAAGCTTCGGAAGAGTTGAATAAAAAGAATACTTCTTCGGCCAAACCAAAACAAAAGAGTGCTGCTAAGAAAATGAAAAGCTTGGCACAAGATATGAAGTCCGGTATGGAAGGTGAGGAGAAAGAACAAATGGAAGAAGATGTGGCTATGCTTCGTCAGATTTTGGATAATCTTTTAGCCTATTCTTTATCTCAGGAAGATGTAATGAAACAATTTAGATCAATGAAATTGGGATCATCTATATATACGAAGAATATAAAAGTGCAGCAAAATTTAAAGCAGCAGTTCAAACACGTTGACGATAGTCTGTTTGCTTTGTCTTTAAGAAACCCTAAAGTAGCCGAAGATGTAACGAAGGAAATAGGAAATGTACAATACAATATTGATAAAGCTATTGAGTCATTAACCGATGTTCAGGTTCCAAAAGGAGTTTCGCACCAACAATATGCTGTTTCATCTGCCAATAAATTAGCTGATTTTTTAAGTGATTTATTAAACAACATGCAGATGTCAATGTCTAAACCCGGAAGCGGAAAACCAAAACCTGGTGACGGACAAGGAATGCAATTGCCGGATATCATTCAAAAACAAAAAGGATTAGGTGATAAAATGAAAGAAGGAATGAAGCCGGGTAGTCAACCGGGACAAAAACCGGAAGAAGGTAAAGACGGAAAATCAGGTCAGGGACAAAGCGGTCAAGGTAAAGATGGACAAGGTAAAGATGGTAAAAGTGGGAATGGAGGAAGCAAAGGAAACCAAAATGGCAAAGGAGAAAAGGACGGAAAAGAAGGTGAAGATGGAGAAGGAGATGCTGAAGCGATAATGGAAATTTATAAAGAACAAGTTAAACTTCGTGAAGCATTACAAAAGGAATTAGCCAAACAAGGATTAGATTCTCAAGGAAGATCTGTTATTGAGCAAATGAAACAATCCGAAAAGCAACTTTTGAATAAAGGTTTTAAGAATGAAAACTTGCAAAGAATATTAAATATCCAGCAAGAATTATTAAAATTAAACAATGCAGTGCAGCAACAAGGTCAAGATACCAAGCGCCAATCTGAAACAAATAAAGCTGAATTTACAAATAGAACTAATGCGTTGCCAAGCTCGTTATTGGATTATTTAAACAGCGTGGAGATTTTAAATAGACAATCACTACCTTTGCGCTCGAATTTTAATCAAAAAGTTCAAGAATATTTTAATACAAAATGATCAATTTTAATTACGAAACAGAATTTAATTTAGAGAACGAAGAAGCCTTTACTGATTGGTTGAGTGCTGTAATTGTTTCTGAAAACAAAAACGAGGGAGTGATAAATTACATTTTTTGTGACGATGAATATCTTCATAAAATAAATGTAGAGTATCTGGATCACGACACACTAACCGATATTATCAGTTTTGATTACACTGTTGGTAACGAATTAAACGGAGATATTTTTGTTTCTGTTGAAAGAGTAGAAGACAATGCTAAGGATTTTAATGTTTCTTTTGATGAAGAATTGAAGCGTGTTTTAGCCCACGGTATTTTACATTACTGTGGATACAAAGATAAAAGTGATGCTGATGCAGCGTTAATGCGCTCAAAAGAAGATGAAAAAATCGCCATGTTCCACGTGGAACTATAGCTTAAACATCTTTTTGAAAGTTTGAAAAAGGTGTTCCACGTGAAACATATTCTGTTTTTGTAGACAGATCCAGAAAACGTTCCACGTGAAACAAAAAGAAATTTTGAGTTTGAGTTCGTGAAACGTTCCACGTGGAACGCTCAGTTTTGAAATTTTGAAATCAAATCCGTTCCACGTGGAACAGTTTGAGCCCCGTTTTAGCGCAGCTAAAACCCCCAAGTTTTGGAATTTGGTATTTCATTTTTTTGGAATTTTAGAAAAGTTCCACGTGGAACAAAAGAGTATAAAGTTAATTCTGAGAGCCACCTTAAAGGGTTTCCGGAGAATAATAAAACAAAATGTTTTTAGAAGAATACGATGTTATTGTGGTGGGTGCTGGTCATGCCGGTTCCGAGGCCGCGGCAGCGGCAGCAAATTTGGGATCCAAAACGCTGCTGGTTACAATGAGTTTGCAGAACATTGCACAGATGTCTTGCAACCCTGCAATGGGTGGAATTGCAAAAGGACAGATTGTTCGTGAGATTGATGCGCTCGGAGGATATTCCGGAATCGTTTCGGATCGGACGGCAATTCAATTTAAAATGTTGAACAAGTCAAAAGGTCCTGCAATGTGGTCGCCAAGAGTTCAAAGTGATCGAATGCGTTTTGCCGAAGAATGGAGAATGATGTTGGAGGGAACTCCAAATTTGGATTTCTACCAGGAGATGGTCAAAGGTTTGATTATTGAGAATGGAAAAATCAAGGGAGTGAAAACTTCGCTTGGTATTGAGATTCGTTCGAAGTCGGTGGTTTTGACAAATGGTACTTTTTTGAATGGTCTGATTCATATTGGAGACAAACAGTTTGGTGGGGGTAGAGCAGGCGAAAGTGCTGCGTACGGAATCACCGAAGATTTAGTTCAAGCAGGATTTGAATCTGGAAGAATGAAAACAGGAACGCCACCGAGAGTCGATGGACGTTCTTTGGACTATTCTAAAATGAATGAAGAAAAGGGAGATGCAAAGCCGGATAAGTTTTCGTACTCGGATGTGACGTCGCCTTTGATTCATCAGAGATCATGTCATATGACGTACACGTCCTTGGACGTGCATGATATTTTGAGATCTGGTTTTGATCGTTCACCAATGTTCAACGGTCGTATAAAAAGTATCGGCCCAAGATACTGTCCGTCGATAGAAGATAAGATTAATCGTTTTGCTGATAAAGAACGTCATCAGTTATTTGTTGAACCGGAAGGTTGGAATACTTGTGAGGTTTATGTGAATGGATTTTCTACTTCGCTTCCTGAGGATATTCAATTTAAAGCATTGCGTTCTGTTGCCGGTTTTGAGAACGTGAAGTTTTTCCGTCCTGGTTACGCGATCGAATATGATTATTTCCCGCCAACACAATTGAAACATACTTTGGAAACAAAGCTGGTGGAAGGATTGTATTTCGCAGGGCAAATAAACGGAACGACCGGATATGAAGAAGCCGCGTCGCAAGGTTTGATGGCCGGTATAAATGCGCATTTAAAAGTGCATGAAAAAGCGCCATTGATTTTGAAACGTGATGAAGCATATATCGGAGTACTGATCGACGACTTGATTACGAAAGGTACAGAAGAACCGTATCGTATGTTTACCTCAAGAGCAGAGTATAGAACTTTGTTGCGTCAGGATAATGCCGATTTCAGATTGACACCAATGTCACATGAAATTGGTTTGGCTTCTGAAAAGCGTTTGCGCAGAATGGAACACAAATTAAATGAGTCTGAAAAGATGGTTGCCTTTTTCAAAGAAACAAGTGTTTCGGTTGGAGAGGCAAATCCTATTTTGGAAGCGAAGGATACTGCATTGATTACACAAGGTGATAAAATGTTTAAAGTGTTCTCTCGTCCACAAATTGATTTGGAGGATATCATGAAATTTGAGAAAGTGAAAGAATACATCGCAGCAAACGATCTTGATCAGGAAATTTTAGAGCAAGCCGAAATTCAAGTGAAGTATTCCGGATACATCGAGAAGGAAAGAAATAACGCAGACAAATTGACAAGACTTGAAGATGTGAAAATTCCAGAGAACTTTGACTACAACAAAATCAAATCAATGTCAATTGAAGCAAAACAAAAATTAAGCAAAATTCGTCCGGTGACCATTTCGCAAGCATCAAGAATCAGCGGCGTATCACCAAGTGATATTTCGGTGTTATTGATCTATATGGGAAGATAAAGGTATTTTAGATTGTGGATTTTAGATTGTTGAGCGTAGGAAGTAGATTTTAAATTTTCGATTCCACGCAATCGAAAATCCACAATCTAAAATTATAATTGTTCCACGTGAAACTATTTTGTGATAGATTTTATTTAAGTTATTGTTTAGTCATGAAGATAATTGAGAAAGAAGTTTTATCATTGCAAGATAAAGAAACGTTGTTGCAACTTTGGAATAACGAATATCCGGTGAAATTAAATTATCAGGCTATGCATGATTTTGATTTGTATCTGGATGCTTTGGCGGAAAAGAAGCATTATTTGTTGCTTGATGAGAATAGCAGGATCAAAGGCTGGGCTTTTACTTTTTTACGAGAGGGAGAAGATTGGTTTGCTATAATTTTGGATAGCGATATTCAAGGGAGTGGTAACGGCAGGCTTTTGATAAACGAATTAAAAAAGAATAAAAGAAGTTTGAATGGTTGGGTGATCGATCATGAGAATGACGTGAAACTAAATAAAGAGTCATACAAATCTCCATTGCCGTTTTATATTAAAAATGGATTTGTAGTGGTTGAAGACAAGAGATATGAAGGCGAGAAAATGTCTGCCGTCAAAATAAATTGGAAGTATTAAAAAAGTATATAAAATAGAATAAACCCTAAAAGTGAATTTTTCATTTTTAGGGTTTGCTATGAAGTTAAATCAAAACCCCAATATTTATAAAATGAACGTTTTAAATAAAAAACACTTTCTTACGGTAAAAGATCATTCCGTTTCTAAAGAAATTTTCGAATTGTATTATGATGAAAACCTGGACATGTTAATTACGTCTCCACAACCGGATTTAGAAAATTTAGGAAGGTATTACGAAAGTGAAGATTATATTTCGCACACAGACAACAAACGTTCGTTATTTGAAAAAGCCTATCACTTTGTGAAAAATATAGCCTTAAAAAATAAGCTGAATTTGATTAATGCAGAGCAAGCTCAGAAAGGCAGAATTTTGGACATCGGTGCCGGAACTGGCGATTTTTTATTAACAGCAAAAAATGATGGTTGGGAAACGATTGGAGTAGAACCCAGCGCAAGAGCAAAAGAAATTGCAGTTAAAAAAGGAATTTCATTTGTGGACGAAATCAGCGCTCTGGAAAATAATTCGTTTGATGTAATTACAATGTGGCACGTTTTAGAACACGTTCCAAATTTGGAATTGCAAATTGCAGAATTGAAACGTTTATTAAAACCAACTGGAACTTTAATTGTTGCGGTTCCAAATTTTAAATCATACGACGCAAAACATTACGATTCATTTTGGGCAGCTTATGATGTGCCGATTCATTTTTGGCATTTCTCTAAAAAAGCCATTCAATCGCTTTTTGAAAAAGTGGATATGAAATTGGAAAAAGTGCTTCCGATGAAATTTGATTCTTTTTATGTGAGTTTATTATCCGAAAAATACAAAACAGGAAAAATGAACTACATCAGTGCTTTTTTGATCGGTTTGAAGTCAAATCTAAAAGCCAGACGTACGATGGAATATTCTTCGCACATTTACGTGCTAAAAAACAGCTAAAACTTATTTTTAGCGCGTTTTAGCGACGTTTTTAGGTAAGAAGGACTCTGAATGTGTCTTTTTTTAGAAATTCGCTTAAAAACGAGCTATGAAATCCATTATTAATAACAGTAAATTATACATAACTTAAGTCCGATAACAAAAATTGATACAAGAAAAAAAGAGCATTTTTTAAACTTTATGTTGATGCTATTTATTTTTTTATATTTTTGTCTTCAACATTAAAAAAATAGAAATTAAAGAAATGAAAAAAGCATTAGTAATTATCGCGGTTTCAATTTTAGTTGTTTCATGTGGTAAAACAGCAGAAGTTAAAGAAGTAAAAACAGCTTACGTTGATACTTCGGTTTTAATGAAAGAGTACACTGAAGCAAAAGATCTTGAAGCAAAATACAAATCTCAAGCAGAAGAAAAAGGAAGACAACTGCAAGCTGAAATTACTCGTTTTAAACAAGACGCTGCTAATTTTCAAAGTCAAGCGCAAGCAAACGGTCAGGCATGGGCACAACAAAGAGGTGCTGAATTGCAAAAAAGAGAGCAACAATTGGGTTACGCTCAACAAGCTTTGTCGCAACAATTGCAACAAGAAAGCGGAGTTGAAATGGATTCTCTTGTAAGCGGAGTGAAAAAATACATCAAAGAATACGGTAAGAAAAACGGTTATTCTTATATCTACGGTACAGGTGATGCTGCAACAGTATTATATGCTGAAGATAAATACGATATTACAAAAGTTATCGTTAAAGAATTGAACGATAAGTACAAATCTGCACCGAAAACTGAAGAAAAAGCTCCTGCTAAAGAAGGTGTGGAAGCTAAAAAATAAAACACAAAACAAACTAATTTCTAAAAACCTAAATCTACACGGATTTAGGTTTTTTCTTTTATAAAAAATACGATACTTTTAGTTTTTCAATACAAGCCATAATGCAAAACGTTTCAGAAGCAGCAGCTTACACTTTACAATTTATCAATCAAACGCAAAAGTCGATCTTTCTAACGGGTAAAGCCGGGACAGGAAAAACGACACTTTTGAGGGAAATTATTGCCACAACGCACAAGAATACTGTGGTGGTTGCCCCAACTGGAATTGCGGCTTTAAATGCGGGCGGCGTGACGATTCATTCGATGTTTCAGCTGCCATTTTCCGCTTTTATACCCTCTTTTGAGGCGAATTCGCAGTTTACCGAAACAGTGAAATTTGAGAATAAAGATACGTTGCGCAGGCACTTTAAAATGAACAGTCTGAAGCGTAATGTAATCCGCAATATGGAGTTATTGATTATTGATGAAGTAAGTATGTTACGGGCCGATTTGCTTGATGCCATTGACTTTATGATGCAGACTGTTCGCAGAAATTCGTATGCTTTTGGTGGCGTTCAAGTACTGTTTATAGGTGATTTATTGCAGTTACCACCCGTAATTAGGGATGAAGAATGGCGAACGTTACGCAATTATTACAAAGGAAAATTCTTTTTTCATTCTCACGTAATGCAGCAAAACCCGCCGTTGTACATTGAGTTATCTAAAATTTACCGTCAAACAGACGATGCCTTTATTTCGGTTTTGAACAATCTGCGTAACAATCAGATTTCAGCGGATGATGTGCAGTTTTTGAACCAATATGTACAGCCAGATTTTGATTTAAAGAGTAACCCGGGTTATATTACTTTAACAACTCATAATGCCAAAGCAGATTCTATTAACGAGCAGGCGATAAACGATTTAGCAGGAAAAGAGTATTCTTTTCAACCCTTTATCGTAAGTGATTTTCCGGAGAAAATTTTTCCGGTAGAAGAAAATCTAAAGTTGAAAGTTGGAGCGCAAGTCATGTTTGTAAAAAACGATTTGAGCTTTGAAAAACGCTATTTTAATGGAAAAATGGGGATAATCAAGTCCCTTTCACCGGAAGAAATCTTTGTGCATTTCCCCGAAGAGAATAAAACAATTGAGGTAGAAAAGTACGAATGGAAAAACATCCGTTACAAAGTAAATGAGCTCACCAAGGAGATTGAAGAGGAAGTTTTGGGCACATTTGCGCATTATCCGATCAAATTAGCGTGGGCCATTACGGTACACAAGAGCCAGGGATTAACTTTTGACAAAGCTGCGCTTGATGTATCGCAAGTTTTCCTTCCCGGGCAGGCCTATGTAGCATTATCGCGTTTAAGGTCCTTAAATGGGCTTATTTTGCTTTCTCCGATGCGTATGAATGGGATTTCTAACGATCAGGATGTGATGGATTATGCTTTGAATAAAGCTACCGAGGACGTTTTAGAGAAATCGTTGCATTTCGAAACAAAAAACTTTATTCATAACTATTTGATTAACAGTTTTAATTGGTCAGATTTGGCACAAGAATGGCGCAATCACCGTTTTAGTTACAACGAAAATGCTGCTGCGTCAGAAAAAGCCAAACATGCTATTTGGGCACAAAAGCGCTTAGAAACCATAGAGCAGCTGATAGATCCTTCGCAAAAGTTTATCCAACAACTCAACAAAATTTTCAATAAAGAAACAGTCGATTTGTATTTTGTTGAAGAAAGAATGGTGGCAGCTTATGATTACTTTTTCGGTCCAATGGACAAATTAGTGACAGATCTTCTGCAAAAAATGGCTGAAATTCAGAAGTTTAAAAAAGTAAAAGAGTTTTACGA
Source organism: Flavobacterium sp. ABG (assembly GCF_001027725.1). Classification (NCBI taxonomy): domain Bacteria; kingdom Pseudomonadati; phylum Bacteroidota; class Flavobacteriia; order Flavobacteriales; family Flavobacteriaceae; genus Flavobacterium; species Flavobacterium sp. ABG. The sequence goes on along the minus strand of NZ_LEKS01000004.1, from coordinate 18,053 downwards.
AGAGCTGACTTTGCTGGATGATTTGCAAACAAAAGCGGTTCTACGCTTGATGAAAGCTAAGTTATTGATTGAAATTGTGGTTGCGGGAGAAACAATTTGCAAAGAAAAATTGACTTCATCGGCTATTAAAAACTTCAAAATAAATAAGCTTGAAAAGATTCGTGAAGAGTTTAAAATGAGCAACACGGATATCTTCAATGTGGAAGAACCGGTTGTACGTTACACTTCAAAAAAGCGCGACAATAATGAGCCAAAAACGATCAAAAAAACCACGGTAGAAGAAACCTACGACCTATGGGTAGAAAAGAATTCGATTCAGGATATTGCCCGAATTCGAAAGCTAACGGTGCAGACAATTGAGATGCATTTAGTCAAACTAATTCAGACTAAAAAAGTGGATATTTCAGACGTATTGCCGTACGATAAAATACTGGCTCTGCGAGAAGCTTTTCAATTTTATCAAGAAGAATCGCTTAACCCGTTGAAGGAAAAATATGGTGATGAATTTACCTGGGATGAGCTTAAAATGTTTAAGGCAAGCATAAACTAAAATTCCAAGTTTTTAAATTCCAAATTCCAAATTCCAAATTTCAAGTTCCAAGTTTCAAGTTTCAAGTTCCAAGTTTCAAGTTCCAAGTTTCAAGTTTCAAGTTTCAAATGTGGGATAAATTGGCATTATTAGCTATTTAATGATCAATTTTAGACGGGTGTCACCCTGAGCGAAGTCGAAGGCTGAAGAAGAAATATTTTATTGAGATATTCGAAAATCAAAGTAATAAGTTTGATAAAAATGTAATTTGATAACGGTAAATTGTTATTGTTTTGATAATGCGATTTTATAGCAAAAGAAGACCCAGCTGTGATGTACTTAAAAAAGAGCGTTTTGTATTGCCTTCATTTTGCTTGTTTTTTGAATTGTTTGATAGATTAAAACGCTTTTGATTCGAAAATAGTTTCACGTGGAACATTTTGGATTCACTAAAACATTAGACTAATTACCTGTTTTTTATTATTAATATATTGATTAGCAATGTGTTAATTTATAATTATAATTTTTTTGACGAAGACTCGTTTGGTTTCTAAATGCCAAAACGGCAAAAAAACAGCGATAAAACACGATTCTTGAATCGATAATTTTTAAAATAAGTGAATCACTCGCGCAAACCCTGTGCAGGAATATTTTGGGTAGAAGTTGTGTGACCAGTTTAGATAAAACTCTTGAGATTTTTTTCAAGACGATTTGGTTGTGGAGTAGAGGCGGGGAGTTTGTTGTGAAACTTATTGAATTTTGCATCACTTCGAAGGAAGACCAAGACTTTGCTTAAATTCGAAAAAAAAAAATCGGCGCCTTCGGCGTTTTTTAGCATTAATAGCAACAAATAGTGATTGGATAAAAGTAAAATGGCTGGTTAGTTTGAAAACAGTCGCAAAACCATGCTTTTTAAGCCGTATTTTTTGTTTTTACAATAAAAAGCCACTCTTCCGCCTGAAACAAAAAACAAGCCTTTAAATCTCTTTATTTGTCCTTTGTAAAAGTAACTTTAAGATCAAAAGCCATTTTGCAATGTAATTTTCACGTGGAACGGCTAAGCTTTGCAAAAAGAATGCACATTAGTTTTGCATCTTCAAATTTCACTGATATACGTTATGTCATCCTGAGCGAAGTCGAAGGCTGGTCTAGAGGATAAGTATCTATCAAATTCTAAATTTTAGGAAGCACATAAAAACTGAAAAAAGGCGAAAATTTCCTAACACAGCCTTCGACTTCGCTCAGGGTGACTGTTGGATTAAATTAGAGACTTTAGGCGGTAGAAAAACAAAAAATTTCGCATGAAACAAGAAAACAATCCTCTGATCTCTTTATTTCGTTTTTGATAAAAGTAGCTCCAAGATCTAAAGCCATTTTTGTAATGTAGTTTTCACGTGGAACGGCTAAGCTTTACAAATTACTGTACGTTAGTTTTAAACCTTCAAATCTCACTGATATACGCTCTGTCAGCCTGAGCGAAGTCGAAATGTCACCCTGAGCGAAGTCGAAGGCTGGTCTAGGAATAAGTATCTATCAAATTCTAAACTTTAGTAAGCACTAAAAAACTGAAAAAAGGTGAAATTTTCTAACGTAGCCTTCGACTTCGCTCAGGTTGACTGTTGGGTTAAATTAGAAACTTTAGGCAGCAGAAAAACTAAAAAATTTCACGTGAAACAAGAAAACAATCGTTTGATCTCTTTATTTCGTTTTTGATAAAAGTAGCTCCATGATCTAAAGCCATTTTTGCAATGTAGTTTTCACGTGGAAGGGATAAGCTTTACAAAATAATGTACGTTAGTTTTAAAACTTCAAATCTCACTTATGCACGTTATGTCAGCCTGAGCGAAGTCGAAGGCTGGTCTAGGGATAAGTATCTATCAAATTCTAAACTTCAGGAAGCACAGAAAAACTGAAAAAAGGCGAAAATTTTCTAACGTAGCCTTCGAATTCACTCAGGGTGACTGTTGGGTTAAATCATAGATTTTAGGCAGTAATAATATAGGAAATTATAGAACTTATTTTAGGGATGTAATTTTTTTAGAAGTCAATTTTTTAAAAAAAAACGGCGCCTTCGGCGTTATTTGTGAATTAAATCGGGGAGTTTTTTGTCGAAATTAAAACGAGTTGCGGAACAAAATGACTAGGAGTAAAGGTCTTTGGCTGTGATAATTCGTTTTTTTAAAACAGCGTCTTGGTAATATTTAAAAGTAATTGCTAAAAAAGTGTCATTTTCCTTTCAACAAACTTTCGTAAATAATTAAACTTCTGAAGGCAAAAGTTATTTTCACGTGGAACAGATATACGAGAAATAGATTTTGTAAAACTGACACGTGTATAAATAAAAAATCCTTTTTTCGGTTTAAGAAAAAAGGATTTAGTTAAGTAAGTGGCAATTGAAAATTTATAACGTTTCGACTAAAATCCAGGCATCCGGATTTTCTCCTTTTTGAATTTCTTTTTGTGCTTTTTGTGCTTCATTCATAGTGGCATAACTTCCGTATAAAACAGGAAACAGACCATGTTTGTTTTCACCAAGCATTCTGGCTTTGTAGCCGTCTTTTACCAATTGGTTATAGGCTTTTCTAGCATTTTGTTCGCTTCTGAAAGCACCTGCCATAATGTGGTAAGGCATTGTTTTTATTTCTACTTCTTCAGTTGCAGTTTTAGCAGAATCTACAGAAAGTGTTACAGCCGGTAATGGGCTTTGTATAAAAAAGGTCGCTTCCTGGATTTTGTTTTGTACTTTTTTCTGTACAGCACTTTCTACAATAAGAGTCTGACTTGCAATTTGATTCTGGTACAAAGGATATCCGATACTTCCGGTAATTCCTAAACCTAGAACAAAAATAGCAGCATATCTCAAGTATGGTTTTGAAGTTCTAACGTGCTCTTCATTATCGTATAAAGCAACCGTTTCTCTTTCTTCTATTTTTTCCAGTTTTTTCTCGAACAGTTCTCTTTTTACTACAGGAGAAACAAACGGACTTAACCCAAAAGAAGTAGATAAGAAGTTGGTCTGATCATTAGGTGTAAAAACCATGTTTTGATCAGCGTTTAAACGAATATCACCAATGTTTTTAAAATTCAGAACACCATGTTCGTCTAATATTTTTTTCCAATTTAGAACTTCATGTGTAATAGCACTTACGGCAAAACCGTAAGAAGTATTTTCAGTCTGAGCGATATGATTGGCTAATAATCCGTCATTGTTTTTTAAAAGACTATTGAATGCGATCGTTTTCTTAGGTGGAGAAAACGAATTGGTGCTTTCATTAAGTCTTGCCGGGTGATTTTCGGTTAGAAATGCTCCAAACCCTGGAACCGTTACACACTGATAACGATACAATAACTGCGATATGTAAGTTTCGATTTTCATAGTAACAAAGTTAGGTAATGAATATAGTTATCAAAATTTTATTCACAATTGTTATTAACAATTCGCTTTATTTTATATACAATTAATTTTCAAATGGTTAAGTGTTTTTGCTTCATGTTGAGTAGGGCACGAAAACGATTTATCTTGTCTTTTATTAAGAAATTACTTTAATTTATAGATATTTGCAACCTCAAATCGAATTTTTAACAGACTCTATTTTACATAATATTTTAACAAGATGTCAGATCAGGAATTATTTTATTTATTAGCCTTACTTAAAGTGGATGGAGTTGGAGATATTTTGGCTAAAAGATTGTTGCTGCATTGTGGTAGTGCGGAGGCTTTTTTTAAAACAAAAACCAATCAGCTAGCTGCTATTGACGGAATCGGCTCTGTTTTATTAAAAAATATAAAAGACAAAACCGTTTTTGAAAAAGCAAATGCCGAATTAGAATTTATAAAAGCAAATGCGATAAAGGTTTCTTTTTTTCAGGAAGAACAGTATCCGGAGCGTCTGAAACATTGTTTTGATGCGCCGGTTTTGATTTTTTCTGCGGGGAATATTGATTTAAAAAACAGAAAGATAATTAGTATAGTCGGAACGCGTCAGATTACCTCCTATGGTTTGGAATTTTGTAGGACACTACTGGAAGATTTAGCACCATTGGATCCAGTAATTGTTAGCGGTTTTGCCTATGGAGTTGATATTGTGGCGCATCAGTTTGCAATGGACAACAACTTACAGACCATCGGTGTTTTAGCCCACGGATTAAATCAGGTTTACCCTAAAGCGCACAAAAAGTATATCGCCCGAATGGAAGAAAAAGGGGGTTTTATCACCGAGTTTTGGAGCTCGTCTAATCCGGACAGGGAAAATTTTGTTCGTCGAAATCGCATTGTTGCCGGAATCTCGGAGGCCACAATTGTAATTGAATCTGCAGATCGGGGAGGGTCGCTCATTACAGCTCATTTTGCAAATGAGTACAACCGTGATGTTTTTGCTGTTCCGGGCCGCGTTACAGATGTGTACAGTAAGGGGTGCAATGATCTGATTAAAACCCAGAAGGCCAACGTGCTTACCAGTGCGGCCGATTTGATCTACATGCTGAACTGGGATATTGAAAATAAAGCAAAACCAGTACAAAAACAGCTGTTTGTAGCTTTAGATGCAGCAGAACAAAACATTTACGATTTTCTAATAAAAAACGGAAAAGAAGTACTGGATATCATTGCGCTTCGTTGTGATTTTCCTGTTTATAAAATTTCCGGAATCCTTTTAAAAATGGAGCTTAAGGGAGTAATAAGACCTTTACCGGGTAAATTGTTTGAGGCTATTTAACGGGGTGTTCTCAAATAAAAATCCCTTTCCAAGTTTCTGCTTGAAAAGGGATAAATAATGTCTTAAAACGACTAATTATGATGGTTCAAAGCCAAGTTTAATGCGGGCGCGTTGTAAAACACCGTTCGCAATCAGGGCTGCTTTATCAGCTCCTTTTTTCAAAAGTAATTCTACTTCAGTAAGGTTTGTCATATAGTAATTGTATTTTTCTCTTTCGGTTTTGAATTTTTCTGTGATCAATTCAAACAAGGCTTGTTTGGCGTGTCCATAACCATAGTTTCCGCCCAAATAATTGGCTCTCATTTCGGCAATTTGTGCTTCGGTACCCAGTAAAGAATAAATAGCAAAGGCATTACAAGTATCCGGGTTTTTTGGATCTTCAAGTGGCGTACTGTCTGTCTCGATGCTCATTATCTGCTTGCGTAAGGTTTTATCGTCAAGAAAAATATTGATGATATTATTGGCAGATTTACTCATTTTTCCGCCATTAGTTCCGGGGATCAACATGCCGTCTTCCTGAATTATAGCCTCAGGAATTACAAAAGTTTCACCCATTTGGTGATTAAAACGAGAGGCTACATCACGAGTAATTTCCAAGTGTTGCAATTGGTCTTTTCCAACAGGAACAAATTGAGCGTCGTACAATAAAATATCGGCTGCCATTAACATCGGATAAGTAAAAAGTCCAGCGTTTACATCGTCTAAACGATCTGCTTTATCTTTGAAAGAATGGGCTAATGTCAAGCGTTGAAACGGAAAAAAACAGCTTAAATACCAGGTTAGTTCTGCTGTTTGAGCTACATCAGATTGTCTGTAAAAAGTAACTTTATCGGGATTTAAACCACAGGCCAACCAGGCTGCTGCTGTACTGTAGGTGTTTTCTCTTAATGTTTTACCATCTTTGATTTGTGTAATTGAATGTAAATCAGCGATAAACAAAAAAGATTCGTTTGCCGGATTGTTAGATAATTCAATTGCGGGAATAATTGCTCCCAATAAGTTGCCTAAATGTGGTGTTCCTGTACTTTGAACACCGGTAAGTATTTTTGCCATTCTAGTTTTCTCTTAACCGCAAAGATGCAAGGTTTTAACCGCAAAGTTCGCATGGTTTATTGTTGATTTTAACCCTAAATTTCGTATTTTTTAATTGAAAAGTTTGCCAGGTTTATTTTCCTGATCGCAAAGTTCGCAAAGTTTTTTGTAAAGTACACAAAGTTTATTTGTTCTTTGGCGTAAAGTTGGCAAAGTTTTTACGAAAATAAATTCTTTTATAATAAATCACCTTCGATTTATTACTTTTGAAACCATGAAAGGAATAAAAATTGTTTTTTGGGTCATTTGGCGCATTTGGTTTTATATTTTAATGGCCATCCCGATATTGATTATGTTGCCATTTTTACTGGCTTCCATTATAACCGAAAGTGGTTATCCGTATTTTTTCAGAATGGCGCGAATTTGGGCGAAATTCATCCTTTACGGAATGGGATTCTATTACAAAATCAAACGGGAACAAAAGCTTGAAAGAGGCAAAAGTTATATGATTGTGGCCAATCATACTTCAATGACAGACATTATGCTAATGCTGGCGATTATTAAAAATCCATTTGTTTTTGTTGGAAAAAAAGAGCTTGTAAAGATTCCGTTGTTCGGATTTTTCTATAAAAGAACTTGTATTTTGGTAGACAGAAATTCATCGAAGAGTAAAAATGATGTTTTCAAACGAGCTCAGGATCGTCTAAATCAAGGATTAAGCATCTGTATTTTTCCGGAAGGCGGAGTTCCAGATGATGAATCGATTTTACTGGACGAGTTTAAGGATGGGGCGTTTAGATTGGCGATAGAGCATCAAATTCCAATTGTTCCGATTGTTTTTGCGGATAATAAAGAACGATTTTCGTATACTTTTTTAAGCGGAAGTCCCGGTAAAATGAGAGGTAAGATATTATCGTTTATTGAAACTAAAGGGCTTACAGGCGAGAACAGAAAAGAGCTGAGAGATCAGGTCAGACAGGTGATTTACAATAAATTACTGGAATTTAAGAGCGTAAAGTAAAAGCAAAAAGAATTAAATATTAAACCCGGCATTGAGTATGAATCATGCCGGGTTTTCTTTTGAATTTAAAACCCCTTTTATATTCAAAATCTTATTTTATCAATACTTTTATCGAAATCAAAATCAATTGCTTTTTAGTTTTTTCCTTAATTGTTTTAAAGGAAATAGCCTTGGTAATTAGATTTTTAACTTGTAATAAAAGTCACATGATAATGATTAGATGAACAAAAAGGAAAATGGTTGCGTCAAGAAGTAGATTTTTTTCCGTTTTTTTTTCAAAATAAAAAACCCGACCGCTTTTAGAACGGTCGGGTTTATAGTATAAGAATCTGCAACAATCAGATTTGTAACGTTTTATGCGTTAGCTAATTCTTTAATGTGCGCTTTAATTTTTGCTTCTAATTCGTCAGCTAATTCCGGATTATCTTTAATTAAAGACTTAACGGCATCACGTCCCTGACCTAATTTAGTATCGCCATAGCTGAACCATGATCCTGCTTTTTTAACGATTTCAAATTCAACAGCTAAATCTAAAATTTCTCCTGTTTTTGAAACCCCTTCGCCATACATGATGTCAAATTCGGCAGTTTTGAAAGGTGGAGCTACTTTGTTTTTAACGATTTTTACTTTGGTTCTGTTTCCTATTACATTTTCTCCGTCTTTAATTTGTGAAGAACGACGAATATCAATACGTACCGAAGCGTAGAATTTTAGGGCGTTACCACCTGTTGTTGTTTCCGGATTTCCGAACATTACACCAATTTTCTCTCTCAACTGGTTGATGAAGAAAACTGTACAGTTTGTTTTGCTGATTGTTCCGGTTAATTTTCTTAAGGCCTGAGACATTAAACGAGCGTGAAGACCCATTTTAGAATCTCCCATTTCTCCTTCAATTTCACTTTTTGGAGTCAAGGCTGCAACCGAGTCAATTACCACAATATCAATTGCTCCTGAACGAATCAGGTTTTCTGCAATTTCTAAAGCTTGCTCTCCATTATCCGGTTGAGAAATAATTAAGTTTTCGATGTCAACGCCTAATTTTTCAGCATAATTTCTGTCAAAAGCATGCTCGGCATCTATAAAAGCAGCAATTCCACCCGCTTTTTGAGCTTCGGCAATCGCGTGTAAGGTAAGTGTGGTTTTACCAGACGATTCTGGCCCGTAAATTTCAATGATTCTTCCTCTTGGGTAACCATTTACCCCAAGAGCTAAATCAACACCAAGAGAGCCAGAAGAAATGGTTTCTACCTCTACAATGGCTTTGTCGCCCATTTTCATTACGGTTCCTTTTCCGTAAGTTTTATCAAGTTTGTCAAGCGTAAGTTGTAGCGCTTTTAATTTGGCCTCTTTGTCTGAACTCATCTTTTCTTTCATCTAAATTGTTATAATTTTTTTCTTTTTCAAAGCCAATCAAAACCGCAAATAACGTCCTGATTTAGATTTGAAAGGGCTTGTAATTTTGTAAAAATACTTCTTTTTTTTGAAGTTACAACGTTGTTTTATTGCTATAAAAACAATGCTTTTAGTTCTGTAGCTTCCTCAGCTTTTATTTTACCGGCAAGCAACAAACTCAATTGTTTACGACGTAAAGCGGCATCATAATGCTGCTTTTCAAGTTCCGTTTCAGGTTCGATCGCAGGAACTTCAACCGGTCTGCCGGTATCATCAACCGCAACAAAGGTGTAAATGGCTTCGTTGGCTTTTGTTCTGTTTCCAGATTCGCGGTCTTCTACCCAAACGTCAATAAAAACTTCCATAGAACTTTTGAAAGAACGGGATACTTTTGCTTCAACGGTAACAACGCTGCCTAAAGAAATAGCTCTGTTAAAAGCAACGTGATTTACAGAAGCTGTTACTACAATTCGACGCGAATGTCTTCGGGCTGCGATACTTGCCGCACGGTCCATTCGGGCCAAAAGTTCACCACCAAAAAGGTTATTCAAAGGATTTGTTTCGCTTGGTAAAACTAAATCGGTTAAAATAGTTAGAGATTCTGCAGGATGTTTTGATTTCATTTTTTTAATGTAAAAATTTATTTTTTTGCCACGAATTTCACGAATTGGCACTAATTGTTTTTTTTGCCACTGAATTAAAAGGATTTGCACAGATTATTTAATCATTTTAATCCTTTATTCTGTGGTTTTTTTTCCTCATAATTGAGTGAGGTTATTAAATCTTTATCAAAGTGCATAAATAGACTTTTTTGGATTTGATGTTTTATCTTACCTATTGAAACATTATGTAAAATAGGATTTGGTAGATTTAATTCAGCCAGTAAACCGCCATAACTGCCGGAATAAAATAGATAACAATGGTTCTTGCACCATCATAATCCTTGGCTAATCGTTGACCGAAGAGCATCATTAACAAACAAATACAAGAGAAAATAGCGCCGTAGAAGCCAAATTCACGACCGCTGTCTGTAAGCAATTGTATGACACCAACCACGCATAAAATTCCCGAAATTAATTCTAAAATTAAAAGGTGAAAGAGGGCTAGTGGTACTTGATTTTTTAAGATTGTTTTGGAAAAATGCTCCTTCAACCAGGAAACATTATCCTTCCAGTAGAAAACTTTTTCATAACCGGATTGCAAAAAAGTTAAGGCTAGAAAAACCAACAGTAAAATTGTGGCAGTATTGTTCATTAGCAAATTATTTTTTGTGAATTAAACGTGTGAGTTTTATAGATAGATCTGTTAAAATTATTTTTGCATTTCCATTCCGTTCAATGTGATACATCGCCTCCGAAAGTTCTTTAAAAATGTCATGAATATTGTTTCCGTTAACAAATGGAGCAAAATTTTCGAGTTTGAATTTATCTACTTTCGGCTCAATGTAAACGAGGCTTGGTGCCTGATAATTAAGCAAAAGAGCTTGTCGGAACATTTCGATACAGTACTGGATAAATTTCTTCTGACTTTCACGTCCAAGAGCGGCTATTTCTTCGCTCCAGGAAATTAAATCCTGAATGGCAGCGGCATTACCTTTGGCTCTGAAAGCAGCACGTACCCAATTGACAAACCATTGTTCAAAAGGATATTCCGAGTCATCTTCTTTGAGTATAGAAAGTGCTTTACTAAAATTTCCCTGTGCCTGATGTGCGATTTTTAAAGCTAAATTAGAATCGATATTTTCTTTAGCAACCAAGGCCTCAGCGATTACCTTTTCGGGTAATCCGTTAAAATGAATCACCTGACAACGAGAACGGATCGTTTGAATGATATCTTCTTCATTTTCAGAGATTAGTATAAAAATAGTTTTATCTGAAGGCTCTTCGAGAAGTTTTAATAATTTATTTGAAGCAGCGATATTCATTTTATCGGCCATCCAGATAATCATAATTTTATAACCGCCTTCGTACGATTTTAAGGCAAGTGATTTCAAAACTTCCTGTGCGTCTTCGACTCTGATTTCTCCTTGTTTGTTTTGAACACCCAAAATTTTATACCAGTCGAATAAACCTCCGTAAGGCATTTCTTGTATAAAGGAACGCCAGTCTTGAATAAAATCTAAACTTTTGGGTTTCGTTTTTACATCTTCGGTGGTGACGGTTGGATAAATAAAATGGAGATCGGGATGTGAAAGGTTTTGGAATTTGAGATTACAGGAATCATTTCCGTTTGAGTTTTCAGTGCCCGTATTGTTACATAAAATATATTGCGCGTAAGCAATAGCAGTTGATAGCGTACCACTTCCTTCTGGCCCGACAAATAATTGTGCGTGCGGAATTCTTCCGGAAGATGCACTTTGTATCAAGTGACTTTTGATGTAATCTTGACCTAAAATTTGAGAAAATTGCATGTAGCAAAGATAGAAGAAAATGATGTAGTCAAAAATTTTCGGAATTAAAGATTAATTATGTTTCTGTTTTTTTATTTTTAACAGGCAGCGTTTTGTTAAATTGTTTATTTTTTTTGGCTCGTCTTGGGTAAGTACTGGGTGGGATTTGGTGAGATATTAATGGTTTTTTGTTAATAGTTTTTATAAAAATATTTAAAACATATCTTTTTTTTACCTACAATAATGCGTAAAGGAGACTATATATAAAGTCAATTCCTACAAATATATATTTTAACAAAATTAACAAAAAACTCGCTAAAACGCATATTTTCTCGACATACGGCAGTTTTTCGGAGGATCTAAAAGCTTAATTTTTCAAAAAAGAAAATATTAAAGTTGCGTTTTAACATAATTTACATATTTTTGTTTTCATCAACAACCAATTTTAATAAGAATCTATGAAAGGGAAAATTATTTTTTTAAGTTTATTTTGTTTAATGACAACTGGAGCAATTTCTGCCCAGGCTAAGAATGCTCCTAGAAGTATAATCAGTACAACAGCGCTTATTCGCAAGTATCACGATCAAAAAGAATTGAGTGGTATGCAAAAAGGTGAACTTTTGGAACTGTATATCGAGCGTATTAAAGTACTAGTTAAAACTCTCCCTTACATTGCATTGGTGACTAAACCAGGTGTTACGATGGCAGACTTAGGTATTCCGGACGACAGTGAGCACAAAAAAGTATTGGATTCTCAGGCAACTGGAACTGCTACGTTTTTGGACACTACAGTTGAATTCCAAAGAAAAATGATGCCATATTCTGATAAAGGAAATCTAATCGCAGCCATTTTATTTTACGAAAGCACATTAAAGTCTTTACATGAGTTCAACGAATTGAACGAAATGTAATATTTTAAAATTTCTGAAACCTTTTTGTCAAAGTATTTTACTTGTTAAATGATTAATATGGTGACGAGTATAAACTATAACAACTTAGTTGTTTGTTTGTATAAGCTAAGTATTGATTTTTTAAGTTCATTTGTAAAGAGAAAAAGAAGTGTTAAAGTACTGTAAAACAGTTTACTTGAAGCTCTTATTCTAAGCGAGCGATAAAACAATGTAAATCTTTGATCTATTAGAGTTTCATAAAATTTTAAAAGTAGAAGTACAAATAACAACTCGTTCTCGAAGGATCCTGATTACGATCAGATAATTCGAGATGAGTTTTTATCATATTACGCATACGCATACCCAAATTTATTATTAACCGTAATACCCCCTTATCATGAAAAAAATTACTCAAATCATCTGCATCCTTTTGACAGTAACCAGTATGAGTGCTCAGCAAGAGAAAGGAATTATGGGCTACAACAATTGGTTGAATAACTGGACCGAATTTAAGCCTAACAAAGTAGACTATGGAGAAGCAAATCAAATTTTAGCAGGAAACATTTCTGTTAATACAAAATTGATGAAAAGGAATGTTTATGTTTTACAAGGAAACGTTTATGTTACTAATAATGCTGTTTTAACTATTGAACCAGGTACGTTAATCATTGGTGATTTCGAAACTAAAGGAACATTGGTAGTTACAAAAGGTGCATCAATTATTGCAGACGGATTAGAAACTGATCCTATTGTATTTACTTCAAACCGTAGCCAGAAAAAAGCTGGTGATTGGGGAGGACTTGTAATTCTTGGTGATTCTCCAATTAATAAATTCGGAAACGCCGGTTCTTACAACCTTGATCTTGATCCTACTCTTACTACTTATGGTGGTGATAATGTTGCCGGTAACTCAGGAATTTTAAGATTCGTTAGAATCGAATTCGCAGGAAAAAAAGTAAAAGGTTTAGATTCTTTCAACGGATTAACTGTTGCAGGTGTTGGAAACAAAACAATAATTGAAAACGTAATGGTTAGCTACTCAGGTGGTAATTCATTTGCTTTCTATGGTGGAGACTTAAATGCAACTAAATTGGTTTCTTATAAATCAATCAATGATGATTTTAAATTCACACAAGGAGTTCAATGTCGTTTATACAACTCATTAGCAATCAGATCTTCTTATTTGTCTAGTACAAAAGACGGATCTCGTTGTATGGAGGTTAGAACATACGATAAGAAAAGCGAAACAGATTTTACTAAAAAACCTACTTTAGTAGTTGCTTCGAATATTACAATGCTTAACGATAGTGAAAATATTAAAGCTGACATTCAGTCTGGTTTAGTAAAAGAAGCTATTTATGTTGCAGAAACTGCATCACTTGAAATGAAACGTAGCGTGATCTCCGGATTTAATCCAGCTGTATTATTAGACAGTAAAACAGAGATTAATGATGCCAATCTTAAAAAAATCAGATTTGAAGAAATGTATTTCAACCTATGTAACGGAAATATCTTTACAGAATACAATTCTAACAATGAAGATTTAGAGAGCTGGTATGGTAATAGCGTATTCTTTAACGTGTATTCACAAAGTGATAACAAAGAGACATTTATTGACATCTTTAACCCAAAGAAACCTGATTTCAGACTACAATTAGGAAAGATTACGGCTTCTAGCGGAAACAGATAGATAAGACATAGATTTTTATTTTAGAGCGTAAATTTTATTAATTAAGTCCCCAGACACAATTTATGTATTCGTCTTAAATCGGACTCAAATAAAGATCATAATATAATGGCCCCAACAATAAAAAAATATTTTACTTGTATTATATTTTTGGCTTTGCCTATGACGTTAAGTCTATATGCACAAAGTACAATAGAAGAACCTACTTTTTCTGTACTTAATAAATGTAAAAAGACAGCGTCAACGCTTGACCAAAACAAAGATATAGCTGAGCAACGTATCAGCCAATTAGATACTGATTCTAATCAGTTTATAGAAGGGCTATCCATCCCCAAGGATAGCCTTGCTACAACTGGTGAGTGTAATCTAATTACTTTTAAATGTGAAGAGAATTCATCAATAGCTGCTACTTATTCAGTACTTGCAAAAGATATTATTGAGAATTACAGATATGATTTTTCAGAATCATTTATAAACATTTTGTTTTTTGAAGATATAGATTTAGCCAGAACACGCACTATATGATTCAAAAAACTACTCTAATTTTTACCAAATTTTTTCTTTTATTTGGCATGTTATTCTGTGCCAACTCGAGTTTGTTTGCTCAAACGAAAGTTGTAAACCCGGAAATACTATCTTTTGATAGGATTTGTGCGGGTACGGTGCACAATGAATATAATGCCACTTTTACCTATAGTGGGTTTCCGGCGGGAACAGAGTTTACAGTTGAGTTATCTACCGATAATTTTGTAACGGTAATTCCTGCTGCTACAATTCTGCCTGTTATAAACGATACTCCTACTCAAAAAACAATAAAATTTGCGGTTCCTTCAACTCTTAAGGGATCGGATACTTATAGTCTTAGAGTTTCAACTGCCGGTTATGCAAGTGCTAAATTCACTTCATTTGCTCATAAAACGGCTTTCCCAATTTATTTTAAAGCACATGACAATCAGTATACTATAAATAATTTTAAAGGAACCGCTACATTTTGTGCGGGAGGAAGTTATTTGTTAACGATTGATCCTGATCGAGCAGATCCTTTAAATGAATCTCCTTTAAAGTATGATTTTTTAACTTATAACTGGTACAAAGATAATGGTGTTTCTGTGCCTCCAACCTTAGTCGCTGCTGCGACCGGTCCTAGTTACAGCGTAACTGCCGAGGGAGTTTATTATGTAGAAACAAATTATGGAACTTGTAGCTCCGAATCGTATTCAAATCGTGTGACAGTTTCGTCATCAGGTTCCGGTTCGGCGGTTTCAGTAACCTCAAGTTTAGGGAATCCTTTTTGTTCCAGTGGAGCGGGTACAGTTTTGACTGCTACTTCAGGAAACAGTTATGTTTGGAGTAAAG
Source organism: Flavobacterium sp. ABG (assembly GCF_001027725.1). Lineage (NCBI taxonomy): Bacteria > Pseudomonadati > Bacteroidota > Flavobacteriia > Flavobacteriales > Flavobacteriaceae > Flavobacterium > Flavobacterium sp. ABG. The sequence goes on along the minus strand of NZ_LEKS01000004.1, from coordinate 3,042 downwards.
ATGGTAAAGTATTAGCAGGACAAACAACACGTTCTATCAATGCAAATGAAAGCGGATTATATTCGGTTGCAGTAGATTTTGGAGGATGTGTGGCTAATGGAACTATCGACTTAAAAAGCAATAGTTTTTCTGCCAGTATTGATGTTGCAGATACCTATAAACTTAAAGCAGGCGAAACTTTAAAAGTGTCTATAACTTCTGATGCGACCAATCCAACTTACGAGTGGTATCTAAACAACAATCTTATTGATGGTGCTAACACAGATACCTATCAGATAGCGGTAAGAGGTAGCTACAGAGCAAAAATTTCACAGTCTTCAGGCTGTATTTCTTCTAAAGAATTTGCATTCAGAGTTACTTCTGAAGAAGATGCAAAAACGAATGTTGTTCCAAATATTGTGAAACTAAGTAGTAGTTCTCCTTATTGGAATGTACCGGAAGTATACAAAACGCCTGATACAAAAATTACAATTTTGAGTTCAAACGGAGAAGTAATGTATGATGATGTTGGAAGTAATTACGATCCCGAATTCAATTCGTTTATAAAAGATTTTAAAAATGTTAATCCTGTCTATTACTACGTCATTAAATCCAGCTCGGGTGATAAAAAAGGATCAATAACTGTGATAAAATAATATGAAGAAAATTTACCTATTCATAACTTTATTTTACGGTTTTTCAAATGTACTCTATTCGCAGGACACAGCTGTCCCTGAGAATGGAGTTGTTTCGTTTTCGTTACCTATCAGAAATTCTTTAAAGTTTAATAGATACCTAATCAACCCTGCATTTAGCTTTGTTAGAGAGCAAAATGCCTATATAAGTTTTTACAACAAAAGACAATGGACTCAGTTTGAGAACGCCCCAAACACCTATGTTTTCGGTTATTCGGGACGTTTTAGAGAAAATGAAGCTTTTGCTTTTAGCCTTTTTCAACAAAATTATGGTCTAATGACAGTGTTTGGCGGAGTTGGAAACTTTGCTCACAATATCGTTTTGGAGGAAGACAGCAATTTGACTTTTGGTTTAAACGCGGGCATTTATCAAAGCAGTTTGAATAAAGGAAAGATTGTATCTGATGATCAGGACGTTTTAAACGCAGATTATCCTTCAAACACCATGTTAACGATCAATCCCGGGATTAATTATGGTACTGCATTCCTTGATTTTGGATTGTCTGTGAATAATTTAGTGCTGTATAATTTTGGTTCAGGAGTAGTTAAAGAAGATCCGGAAAGAGCCATTCAGTTACATGCTATGTATACCGGTTATATTGATGCTTATGGTTTTTTTGACAGAAGTAAATTTTCGGGAATCTTAAAAACAGAAATCAAGCAAGATAAAACTATCATTTCTGGACTTGCTATGGTGGCGATTCCAAAAGGAGTTTGGGCACAAGCAGGATATAATTCATTATACGGTGTTTCAGCGGGTCTTGGTGTTAATATTTCACCAAGCATTGCTATTGAATATAACTATGAAAGAGGATTGGGTAATCTGTCTAATTTAGGAGGTTCTCATGAATTTGCTATTGCTTATAAATTTAAAAACAGAAATTATTATTATGGTGATGATGAAGAAGGTTCTCTTATTGATCCTGCACAATCAAAGCCGGTACCGTCTAAAAAAACTACTGCTTCTACAACTCCGGTAACAAGAGTGAGTGGTGCAGAAAAAGCGAAGTTAGCAGCTGACACGAAGGCTAAAACAGATGCAGAAGCGCAGCAAGCAAGACTTGCGGCAGCCGAAAAAGTTCGTGCAGATGCAGAAGCTGCCGCAAAAATAAGACTAGCAGCAGATACTAAAGCGAAAGCAGATGCAGAAGCTTTAAGAATAAGATTAGCAGCCGATGCCAAAGCCAAAGCCGATGCTGTAGCTGAAGCAAGAGCAAAAACTGCCGGAACCAGAACTGTAGCTAAACCAGCAGGACCTCAAAGAACAGCAGCACAATTAGCGGCTGATAAATCGAGAGCAGATGCTGAGGCTGTTGCGAAAGCAAGATTAGCAGCTGCAAAAGCAAAAGCTGACGCAGAAGGAGCGGCTAAAGCTAAAACAGCAACACCAGTAGCACCTCAAAAAACAGCAGCACAATTAGCAGCTGATAAATCTAAAGCAGACGCGGAAGCTGCTGCAAAAGCAAGATTAGCAGCAGATACTAAAGCGAAAGCAGATGCTGAAGCTTTAAGAATAAAATTAGCAGCAGATACTAAAGCCAAAGCTGACGCAGCTGAAGCGAAACGTAAAACTGATGCAAAAGCAAAAGCGGAAGAAGCGGATTTACAGTCCATCTTAGCTGCCGATGCTAAGGCCAAAGCTGATTCTGATGCACTTCAGGCAAGAATTGCTGCAGATGCAAAAGCAAAAGCTGCAGCAGCTGCAAAAACAAAAGCTAGCATTGATGCTGCAAACAAAGCAAAATTGGCAGCTGATGCCAAAGCTAAAGCAGCCGAAGAAGCGGCCTTAAAAGAAAAATTAGCGGCTGACGCAAAAGTTAAAGCCGATGCAGAAGCACTACAAGCAAGACTTGCAGCCGACGCCAAAGCTAAAGCCGATGCTGAAGCATTGAAAATAAAATTAGCAGCAGATGCTAAGGCTAAAGCCGACGCAGAAGCGTTACAAGCAAAATTAGCGGCAGACGCTAAAGTGAAAGCGGATGCAGAAGCATTACAAGCTAAGTTAGAAGCCGACGCCAAAGCGAAAGCCGATGCAGAGGCATTGAAAATAAAATTAGCAGCTGATGCAAAAGCGAAAGCCGACGCAGAAGCATTACAAGCAAAATTAGCAGCTGACGCAAAAGTTAAAGCGGATGCAGAGACATTACAAGCTAAACTAGCAGCCGATGCAAAAGCGAAAGCCGACGCAGAAGCATTACAAGTAAAATTAGCAGCCGATGCAAAAGCCAAAGCCGACGCAAAAGCATTACAAGCAAAACTAGCAGCCGATGCAAAAGCCAAAGCCGATGCAGAAGCATTACAAGCAAAACTAGCAGCCGATGCAAAAGCCAAAGCCGATGCAGAAGCACTACAAGCAAAACTAGCAGCC